>DATAOU010000067.1:0-15883 GCA_036265575.1 Pyrinomonadaceae bacterium | reverse complement strand
CTGGCGCGGTTATCGCGCACGCAGCATTGAACAAAACGTTGACCTGCTGTTGTCGATTCTGCCTTTTGAACAAGATTGGTACGCCGATCGTGGCATTGATCAGGTAGCGTACGTGGGCCATCCGCTGGCCGGTGAAGTTCGCGCGCGCTACGACCGCGCAGAGTTTTGCCGGCAAACTAAGATTGAGCCTGGATTACCCATCATTTCCCTTCTGCCCGGCAGCCGGCGCAAAGAAGTTGAGCGCATCCTGCCACCAATGCTCGAGGCTGCCGCGCTAATTTCTGCACAACGACCCGAAACTCAGTTCGTCGTCGTGGTTGCTCCCGGCCGCACTTCAGACGAAATAAGAGACATTGTGCGCGCGCAACGGGCTACGCCAGAACCGTTGCCCTCTTGCCTGCATATTGTCTCCGATCAATCGCGTGAAGCACTCGCGGCTTCAGACGCCGCCGCGATCGCTAGCGGCACCGCGACGCTGGAAGCAGCCCTACTTGGTACCCCAATGGTGGTTGTTTATAAAGAGTCGCTGATGAACTGGCACACGCTTGGTCGTTTGATAACCGTGGATCATTACGGGCTCGTGAACCTGGTGGCCGGCGAGCGCGTGGCAACTGAATTGATGCAGGATGACCTTAACGGCGAGCGCCTGGCGAATGAGTTGCTGTTATTACTTGAGCAGAGAACAAACGATGCGGCGCGAACCCGGCTGCGAGAAGTTGCGCGTCAACTAGGTGAGGGCGGCGCTTCAGAAAGGGCTGCCGAGCAGATTCTGGGAATGATTTAAAAAGAACCGCGATCGGTCTACTTGTCTCCAGCCTTTTCCAACTCCTCCAGGCGCTTCCTCAGTTCCTTAATCTCTTCCCTCATTTGCGGCAAACGACTGACATGCGCGTTTAATCGTTTGTATTCATCGAGAGGTTGAATAGGAATACCCCACCACACGCCCGGCCGCACGATTTTTCCCGGCAAAACTCCGGCCTTTGAACCGATCACCGCACCGCTGAGTACGCGTATGTGGTCGCCAAAACCAACCTGGCCCCCAATGACGCAATCGTCTTCAATAGTCACGCTGCCGCTGATTCCGGTTTGCGCAGCAATGACCACGCGCTCGCCGATGTCGCAGTTATGGCCCACATGGACCATGTTATCGAGTTTCGTGCCGCGGCCGATTCGAGTTTGGCCCAGCGCCGCGCGATCAACGCAAGTGTAGGCACCCAATTCGACGTCGTCTTCGATCACGACCGTTCCCACCTGCGGAAACTTGTGATAACCGAGGTCGCCGCGCACGTAACCAAAACCATCCGCGCCAATGCAAACGCCGGCATGAAGAATGACACGATCGCCAATGGTCACGTTGTCGTAAAGCACGACGCCCGGATTTAGCACGCAGTCTCGGCCCACGGTAACGTGATCGCCGACGACGACGCCCGCTTCAATACGCGTAGCGACCCCAACGCGCGTGTTCTCGCCAATCGAAACATGCGGGCCTATAAAGACGGTTAGATCGATGTCAGCGGATTTCGCAATCGCAGCGGAGTTGTGCACCAGTGGTTCGCGGCGTTTTTGCGGATGCAGAATTTCTGCGATTAGCGCGAATGCAAGCTTGGGCTTTGCCACTTCGATGAGCGTTGCACTGGTTTCGTTACCCTCACTTGAAATGAACTGCGGACTCACAATCAAACAGGTGGCCCCGCTCGTCCGCGCCTTGTCAAAAAACTTTTCGTCCTCGACATAGGCAATCTCTCCAGAACCGGCTGTTTCCAGGTCCGCAACGCGCCCGATATGAAGCGCAGGGTCGCCGACTATTCGACCACCGCTCACCTCGGCGAGCTCTGCTACCGTAAAGAGCTTGGGTTCACTCATGAAATTTTCTGGCGGAACATGTCACCTGACGAGTTGGGAATTGCGGGGTCGATAGTACACTTTTTCTTTCTTCCGGGGGGAATCCCGGGACACGAATTCGCTCATTTTGCCAAACAAAACGAGGCATCACGAGGCGGGCGGGACCAGAAAAGACGGCGGCGTTTAGGCTTGCCATGCCTCGACATACCATCTATCATGATGCGGCCGCCGAGAGCTTGCATGAACTGTGGGCCTGTGCGGCAGTTATTTGTAGTAATCCTTAATGTTTTGATAGCGGACTGGTGGAATCGCTCCATCGGTTTCCGAGGAGAATCTCTCATTGTTTAGTGATCAGTTTCGCAGAGGTGAGTCAGAAAAGGGCAAGCTGGCGGGAGTAAAAAGCTCCAAGCTGCTGTCAAACGTTTCTGATGTAGCCTGGAAAGCCTTTCAATCCGTAAACAAACGCCTTCCCGAAGGCGAAGCAATTCGTCCGACCTGGGCGCCTGGACCACTGCTGAAGTCTTACGAGCGCAGTGCTCCACCGCTCGGCTTCCCACGCGAAACCGACAGCCTTTGTCCGCGATGCGTGAAGGAAGTCCGTAATGCTGTTATCAGCGGCGAAACAACGCTTGAGTCGTTGATGAACGAGCATCCCGGTGAAATCAAAGCGCAGATCGTTGAAGAGAACGGACAGGTCGTCATGCGCAAGACCTGCCCGAAGCACGGCGAGTTTGTCGACGTGATGGCAACCGATCCGGCGTTTCTCGAACGCATTGAATCGCTCTTTTTTGGTCGCGACTTTAAAGCTGCTGAAGATTCGCACGTCCATCATCACGGAACCTCGAACATAAAGTTTGGCCGTGGCGCTGTCCTGACCGTCGACTTAACCAACCGCTGCAATATGATGTGCAACCCGTGCTTTATGGATGCGAACCAGGTTGGCTATGTTCACGAGCCAAGCTACGAAGACACCAAAGCGATTCTTGATCGCGCCGTCTCGTTCAAGCCAAAACGCCAAATCATTATTCTGTTCTCAGGTGGCGAGCCGACCTTGTCTCCTTACTACCTTGAGGCAGTAGCCTACGCAAAGAAGGTTGGCTTCTATCGCATACTCGCGGCGACTAACGGCATTCGTTTTGCCGAGGACATTGAGTTTTGTAAAGCTGCGAAGGCAGCCGGACAACACGGCGTCTATCTACAGTTTGATGGTGTCAGCGAAGAGAAAAACAAGCATCGCGGCGTTGGCAACTTGTTTGATGTGAAGCAGCAGGCGATTGAAAACCTCGCCAGCGTGGGCATCAAAGTTACCCTGGTGACGACCATCGTCAACACGATTAACAACGACGGCATCGGCGCCATCGTTGATTTCGCTGCCAAGAACATCGACAAAGTTCAGACCATTGCGTTCCAACCCGTCTCTTTTACCGGGCGCGACGAAGACATTTCCGACGAGTTGCGCATCAAGCAGCGTTACACGCTCGCGGGCATGACGCACGACTTGAAGGATCAATTGCGGGGACAACTTCAGCCGCTGCGTGACTGGTATCCGCTGTCTTCATACTCGGCGTTCACCAGCGTGATGGACATGCTGCAAGGCGCCGATGCGCCCTGGGGTTGGTCTTCATGCAATTGCCATCCAAACTGCGGCATCTTTACGCTGATGGTCGTCAACCGCAAGACGGGCGAATTCAAATCACTGTTTGAGTTCTTCGACTACGAACAGTTCATGAAGGACATCGCGACGATTACCGATACGGCGCGCGGCAAGAAACTTTCGTACGCCCAGCTCGGCATGGCAATTCTGCGAAACTTCAATGCGGAACAAGCGCCCGAGGGCTTCCCAATTTCGCAGATTCTGAATCTGTTCAAACCGTCGTCGACAAACTCCAGCTCAGATCGCAACGATCGCATGAAGGCTGAAAAGGCTGAGGACCCCAATGACATCTGGCGCGTCCTCTGCGTCGAAGGCATGTGGTTTCAGGATCTCTTCAACTACGATTTCCGCCGCACCGAGATGTGCGTCATTCCTTACGGCACGCAGGAAGGCGAGATTTCATTCTGCGCCTACAACACCGGCGTGGGCTGGCGGCAGATCATCGAGAACATGCACAAGACTGCAAACCTCGCTGATTGGTATGAGGAAAACGAGCGGCATCCGGTTTACGCTGCGGGACACAACGTACCGGGAATTTCGAAAAAGCATTCGCTGAGCTTGCCAATTATCCAGGCTGTGCTGGCGGAAGATTCAGACGAACCGCAAGTAGTGGTTTCTCCTTATCTCGTCCCGGAACACGAAGAGGAATCGGTGTCCGTCTAGCGACTGGTTCCAGTAAAAGGAAACAAATGCGTGGCAAGGGCCACGCATTTTTGTTGTCTGGATCCCTCGGCACCGCATTTGCCCACTGCCCACCTGACAGATGAATTTCCAAGGTGGAGGCAGGCAAATGAAATCTTTGGTTCTCCTATTTTTGACCGTATTTACGTTCAACTCGATGGTCCTGGCCCAGTCGCCGGGTCCGCAGGCCGCAGCAATAGAAACTATCCAACCGTCACGATTGGGCGGGCCTCAGTTAACTGCGCCAGTAAAGCCTTCGCCACTTCAAATACCCGACGGCACGCCCATTGAGGTCGAGGCGCCCTACACCGTAAGTTCGATGGACTTCAAGCCCGAAGACAAGATCAGTTTCCGGGTGGTCGATGCTGTGAAAGTCGCGGGCGTGACGGTTATCGAGCAGGGCGCCACCGCCACCGGCGTAGTCGAGAAATCGAAACGAGGTGGACACTGGGGCAAAGCAGGATTGTTCGTTTGGTCCATGCAGTCGGTAACGGCTGCCGATGGGTCTCAAGTGCCCGTCCGAGCAACCTCAGTGCGTCTGCGAGGAGACAGCAAAGGAGCCAAGGTCGCCACAGCCATGGTCATCACTGGCGCGTTAATGCCGTTGATTGCCCCTGTCGCTCTGTTGCACGGGTTTAAGCGCGGAGAGAACGCTTACATTCCGGCGGGCAAACGCTACACACTCTTTGTGGATTCAGGCGCGGCCGCTGTTCGAGAAACTACCTCGGCAAACACGCCGAAATGATGTTACTTGGAATGGGAGACTTTTGGCGGCCTTTGGACCTGTCGCAGTTGCGCCACGATATCGCGCAAGCGCATAGCCAATTCCTCGATTGTCTGAGCTCGTTTGCGCGCGCGCTCGTTCAAGTCCTCTCGCAGCAGCAGCTGGGCCTGGCCCAGCACGCCGGTGAGAGGGTTGTTGATTTCATGACGCACGCGCGTGATTAGTTCAGCCACCTCGTCCATCTTCGCTTCGTAATCCGCGATAAGCGCAGCCAACTCCGCTGCCGGTAGACTTGCAGGGTTTGGCACATCAGATTCAGTCATAGGACTCCCATCGCAAAACGAATCAGATACAAATGTGGGAGGTGTGATGTCTGCGTTTCGAAAACGCAGGAGAGGTGTTGGCGCGACTCATTGTGCAACGACCAGCCTTTTTAGTAAATAGTAAATCGTGAATAGTTAAGAAGGGCGAAAGGCACTCTGCTCGATTAACTCAAACATGCCTGGCTTCCCAAGCGGAAAAGAGTCTCTCATTTCAATAATTCACGATTTATAATTTACGATTCACGATTTACGGTTGGCGCGTTTGACAAAGAAAAGGGGCTGCACTTACATTGACTTTCCTCCTGCTGGGAGGTCGTCCAATGGTAGGACACCAGACTCTGAATCTGGCTATCGGGGTTCGAGTCCCTGCCTCCCAGCCAAACAAGACTCAAAGGGGCAGCTAAAAGGCCGCCCGTTTTTCTTTATCTCAAATAGTTTCCTAAAACAATTAGTCGCTCGTTTCTGACTCTTCGTGATCGCTTCCGAAGATTTGATTGGAGGTCTGGACGTGAAACAGCTATGCTTCGTTTCCAACAAACTATCGTTCGACTCTTTGTGCAAAGCCCAGGATGAGATACAGAAAATCTGCGATGAGGGTAGCTTTGTGCGTCTTCTCAGTACTTGCGACGCTCGTCTGCTCAGAGGCGGCCCTGCGCATCTATCACGCGGCCACTAACCATTCTCAAGCCCAAGCTCGGCCCGTACCGCTGCACATCGTGACCGACGAACCGTACCTCTACGGTTTGAATCCTCAACATCCTGACATCAGTCCCCAGGGCACGCGCGACGATGCGGTGGTGATTCCCAAACCACCCGGGGTGCTGCGAATTTTGGTTCTGGGTGATTCGATCCCGTTCGGAGCCACCGTTTCAAAGAACGAAACGTTCCCTAACCGCATGGAGCAGCAACTCCGGACCGAGTTTGGTCAGGTGGATGTAATCAACTCCGGGGTAATGGGCTATTCACCTTACAACGAACTGCAATACTACCTGACACGCGGCAAGACTTTTGACGCCGACATCGTGGTGGTTGCTTTCTGCATGAACGACGTAGTCAACCCGAGGCTGCATTGGGGCGACGCGCCCGGCGTAAAAATACCGGACGAGGCAATACCAAACCTTGATTACGATCGCACCCAGATCCTGCCAAAAATTCAACAGCTCGAAGAGGAACGGCGACGATCGGCAAATGGGGAAGGAGGGCCGGGCCGGTTGCTTAGAAAATCGGAGTTGTATCAGGCCTTCGACAAAGCAAAGACGTACCTGTTTCAGAAGAAGGCCAGATACTATCCTGTCAACAATTCAGGTATTCCTACTTTCATTACGACAGAAGACACCTTGAGCATAGAAGTGTTACTGGATAGAAATACTCCGGAGTGGCGTTGGCTGGCGTCGATGTATGATCGTCTGGCAAAGGCAGTAGCAGCAGATGGAGCGAAATTGGTGATCGCGATCTTTCCACTTGCTTATCAGTTGGATCCTAACTACCCCTTCCTGCCGCAGTCCCAAATTCTCGATTACTGTAAGGAGAAATCCGTGCCGTGCCTTGATCTGTTGCCCTCGTTTAGACAACACCCCAAAGAAGACATTTTCCTGCTGGACCAGGAAAAGTTTTACGATATCTGGCACCTCACGAAGTACGGACATGAGCTGAGCGCTGCAGAGATAGTGAGCTTTTTGCGGGAGCGGCAGTTGTTGCCGGTAAAGAAAGAGCTACAGAAGTAAGGTCAGAACAAAAAACGAAGGGCAGCCAGCTAACGGCTGCCCTTAATTCGTCTGACTGCCTTAACCGTTCCTCAAGTCTAAAAATCAAACTTGATTGCCAGCTGCAATTGCCGTGGCGTATTGATCGAACGCGGCAATCCAAAAGTCGCGGCGCCACTAGTCCGTGTTAACCGCAAGGTATTCGTCGCCGCATCCGCTGTGAACGCCGAATACTGATTGATGTTAACGAACGAGAAGTAACCGCCGCCCGGCGCGAGTCCGGTATTGGCTCGATTCCAAATGTTAAAGCCCTCGAGAATCAAGCGCAGTTTTGTAGTTTCGCTCGTGCGTATCGTTCGCGTGATGCGTGCATCAGTCTGATAGGTAGCATCGGTGCGGAAACTGTTTCGTTTGAACCCCGGAACGCGATCGTTTCGCGAATTGCCATCGCGGTTGATGTCCGTTTGAAATTGGGCCGAGTAAGCAAGGCCGGATTGCCACTGAGTGATTCCCGAGAAAGTGTAATCGTTGAATAAAATCCGCAGGAGTTTGTTTTCAGATTTCACCCGGCCGAGCTCGAGCACTGAACTAATCACAAAGCGATGTCGCTGGTCGGCATCCGAGTAGCCCCACTCATCACGCAGGTCGAAGGAGTTTTGCGCGATCTTCGAATCATCGCCGCCGCCGGGCACTACTGAAGTTGAGTCAGGCTTATCGTCTTCCGCCTTGGATAACGTGTAAGACGCCAGAATCTGCGAGCCGCTTCCCTGGAAGAACGGAATCAGGTGCGTCGGGGAGAATCGCCGTCTGGCCATTAGCGCTAATCCGTTGTAACGAGAGTTGCCGGTGTCTTCAAACAAATTGATACGAGCGAATTGCGGGAACGGCCGCAGCGGCGCGGTCGAAGTAAAAGTCGCCCCTGGGAAACGCTGGATTGTATAAGTCTGTCCGCTCACCGGATCCAGTGCGTTAGTCGCAACTGGCGCGAACAAATTTATGTCCCGTGTCCGAGACAGATGAACGCCGCGGAAATAAAGCCAAGTCGCCGACACCGCTATGTTCTTTGTGATCTCATGCTCGACGCCGAACCTCGCTTGCTGTACGTAAGGATTTTGATAGTTCTTCGCAAACAGGTACAGGTTAGGAATATTGCCGGTTCCTGCCGGTGGAGCAGTCAGGATGGCCGGATAAGTGGGACAGGGATTCGGTACGAGGGTGCAGTTAAGTGTCACACCTAAAATATTGACGCCGTTATTCGAGTGCGCTGTGCCCAACATGATCGCGGTGGTGCGGCCGTAGAAGAGCCCATAGCCGCCGCGAAAAACCGTCTTATCGGTTGGCGCGTAGCTGAAGCCGACGCGCGGAGCAATGTTATTACCATCATCAGGCTGGGTGCTGGTGTCATAGCCAGCTGCCAGCAATGCCGCATTTGGATTTTGCACCGGCGGCTTTGCCATATATTGCCGGTCGTAACGCACGCCAAGATTCAGCGTGAGCTTAGGAGTTACGCGAATATCATCCTGAAAGAACAAGGCGAAGTCTTTGCTGTTAGGCTTGGTGGTTGCACCGGTCGTATTCGGGCCGGCAAAGTTTTGCGCAAACTGCGACGGCGTCCTGGCGACATAGGACGCGTAGGTAGGAAATGTATAGATGCCATTAAAGAGCCCGGGGAAGAAATTCAAGATGTGATCGATATTCAAATCGAACCCAGTCTTGAAACTATGCCGACCGCTGACAAAAGAAATGTTGTCGAGAATTTGACCACGCTTGATGGTGGTTTCGCGCGGGCTGAAGTTATTGCGACCGATTAAGAGCGCACCGGCATTGATATTTGATTCGGGATCGCTGCTGTTAGCCAGGCCCGGCTCCCTGTCTTTCGCGAACTGGAAGCGCAATTCGTTAACAGTGGTATTCGTCAGCGTGCTGACAAGCGCGCCGGAAAAAGTTGTTGTCTTGGCAACGCTGTCACCGGAATGTTCGAGTGTGCCGCCTGTGCCGGTAAACTCGTTGTTCTTGCCGGTGAAATTCTGCTGATTAAAGCGCAGCGATAATTGGTTCTTGTTGTTTACTGCGATGTCACCCTTGACCATGAACACGTCCTGGTTGCGACCAATCTGGTAAGTACCCATCTTCGGCAACAAGGCGGCCTGTATGGCCGCCGGTTGCGTAAAGAAGCCGACCGGATCGAGGAAGTTTGGCAACTGTTGACGTTGGCCGTCATAGGTGAAGAAGAAGAAAGCTTTGTTCTTCACGATCGGTCCGCCCAACCTTCCGCCGAATTGGTTGATCTGAAGCGGTGGACGTTTGTTGGGCAGTCCCCTTTGAAACTGCGAGGCTTTCAGTTGTGGTGTTTGTGCATTCAACGACTCATCGCGGAAGAACTCAAATGCGCCGCCGTGAAATTCATTGGTTCCGGACTTTGTAACTACATTTACGACCGCGCCCCCCGCGCGTCCGAATTCAGCCGAGAATCCGTTTTGATTGACTTGAAATTCCTGCACCGACTCTTCTGAGAATTGATAAGGCGGGCGCACCCCCGTGCGGCCAAACGCCTGGCCAAAGAAGGTGTTGTTGTTGTCGACGCCATCTACCTGCAAACTATTCAGCGTTCCCTTTTGCCCACCAACGGACAAGTCACCTTCGCGATTCTGATCGCGAATGACTCCCGGCGTCAGAGTGGCGAAATCCAGGTAGTTGCGGCCGTTCACTGGAAGATTTTCAATTGCTCGCGTATTCACGGTGGTGGAAATCGAGCTCTGCGTAGTTTCAATGACCGGAGCTTCTCCCGAAACCGTCACGACTCCGCTGGCGCCACCAACGGACAGATTCACATCGAGCGGCGTCTTGCTGCCCACAGTTACAGTTACGTCTTTCACTTCTGCCTGGGAAAAGCCGGTGGCGGTTGCGCGCACGGTGTACGGACCCGGGGGCAGGAACGAAATGGTAAATGTGCCTTCGTCGGTCGAGGTCGCGGACTTTTCCAACCCCGTCAGTTGATTTGTCGCCGTCACTGTCGCACCGGGGACCGCTGCCTGCGTCGGATCCAGCACGCGGCCTTCAATATTTCCGGTGGTCGCTTGCGATTGCGCTAGCACGGCGCTCGCCGTAGCGAAGATAAGTAAGGCGAGCAAACAAAGTGGTACAACAGGGGTTTTGGGATTCCTCATATTTCTCCTCTGACGAAAGAATTTGGATTGAACGAAGTCGCTTGCGCTATTGCGCGGTCAGTGCAGTAAAACTTTACTCGATGGCGGGCGATATTAGTAGATTGAGGAGAAACAGACAAGACACATTTAGATATATTTTTGCTGAAGCGTTTTTCGACTCAACCAGGGTAAGAACGCGAGGTTTGCGAAGAATCTATTGTCCTGCTGGTGTTCGGGCCGCAGGTCGCCAGAACGAAGCGAAACCGCGCCCGCCCAGCGCTTGAACCAGACTCATGACGCCCATATAGCCGAAGCCAAAGAAGAATAGAAACAGGAACGGCACGGTGCCCCACATGCGCATGCGCATCGCGTATAGGATCGCTAGCAGAAAGTAAATCGAAAAACTCAACTCAAGCAGCGGCAGTAGCCCGCGCTTACGTTTGTACTTCTTGCGTTTCCAGGTCTCGTCAGAAGTTTTCTCCACCTGGTACTTAGGCGTACGCACAAATTCGCTCTTGATGCCCAACAGCGCCTCTAACACGGCACGGGCGTTGGAAAACGCCAGTCCGATGCCCAGCGCCATCACCAACGGCAGATGCAATAGACGCGGCGCGCGCTTTTCATCCAAATACCAAACGGCCGTGCCGTAAAAAAGAAACACCGAGATTGACGAGAAGAAGAGCAGCGGCAAATCTACGATCATCAGGTGGTAGAACGGCTGATTGTAGCGAACCAGCAAAAGTGGGAACTGCAGAAAACTCGCCACAATCATGAGCGGATAACTAATGTTACCGGTCAAACGGAAAAACATTTCCAGGCGCACACGCATGGGCAGCTTGGAGCGCCAAATTCGCGGGTAAAGTTTGATACCTACCTGCATAACGCCTTTCGCCCAACGACGCTGTTGCGCCTTGAACGCATTTATTTCAACCGGAATTTCGGCGGGCGCTTCTTCATCCAGTAAGTAAACGAATTTCCAACCCATCAACTGGGCGCGAAAACTCAGGTCGGTGTCTTCAGTGAGCGTATCGTGTTGCCAACCGCCGCTACGCTTGATTGCATCACGACGCCAAATGCCCGCGGTGCCATTAAAATTAAAGAATCCGCCGGTGCGATTGCGCGTGGTTTGTTCCACGACAAAGTGCCCGTCAAGCATGATTGTCTGCAGTCGCGTCAACAAATTGTATTTCGCGTTGATGTGCGACCAGCGCATCTGCGCGCAGCCCACCATCGGGTCGGTAAAGAAATCGACGAGCTTGCGCAGGCAGTCGGGATTGGGAACAAAATCCGCATCAAAAATCGCCAGCAGCTCGCCCTTAGCCGTTTTCATTCCGTTCTCGAGCGCGCCCGCCTTGAAACCGGTGCGATCCTGACGATGAACGTATTCGATGTCAAAACCCTGCGCCTGATATTTTTCGACCGTTTGTTCCGCGAGTTTCACAGTCTCGTCAGTTGAGTCGTCGAGCACTTGAATCTGAAGTTTCTTGCGCGGGTAGTCGATCTCGGTGATCGCTTTCACGAGCCGCTGGACGACGTACATCTCGTTGAAGAGCGGCAACTGAACCGTGATGACCGGCAATTCCGCTTCGCTGAATTTACGCAGCGGCTGTGGCGTGAACTTGCGGTAGCGCCAAAAGTCGATCACCTGCTTAATACGATAGCCGCCGTAGACTGCTAACACGAACAGAATCGTGAAGTACAAAATCAGGATCACCCAATCGAAAGTGTCGAGTTGATAAAGCGGGCTGATGTTGCCCCAGGTTTTGTTAACCAGGTCCTGAAAATAACGCTCGAAGAGTTGATTGGGAGTGGGGCCGAGGGGCGGGACCGTATCTTGAAAAATCAAAGCCATAAGTAGTACGCAATTCTTAATACTCAAAAGCGCCGCCTGACAGTGCCCGGACGACGCGCGCGACAGATTCTATACTGAAGCAGGCCTAACTAGGAAACCCCTGACCTGGACACGATTAATAAGATTAACAAGATCAAGCAGGAAACAGGGTTGCCGGAACTTGTCTATCTTGTCAATCCCGTTAATCCAGTCCTTAAAGTTCGCAGTGAAGCTCAAATGCGACGATGTGGGGAGCTGTAATCGCTGGGCGCAACTCTGGAACCAGCCGGCATAACCTGCGGAAAATCCGGCAGCGGTGCGATTGCAGCTTTCGTTTTGTTACCGGTAAGGCGTAGTCCTAAATCGAGCAGGCCGGGCATGGTGTAAAAAACAGCAACCGCACCGAGCAACGCGCCGGTGAGGAAGCGAGACGTGTGCGTGTTATTCCAAATCCCAAAAGCGCCCAGCCCGTAATCGATCAAGAGCGGGACCGCAGCCAGGAACAACCACTTCCGCGGCGGCGCATCAGTTTTCTTCAACGAAGAGACAAGCGGGTAGGCGATGGTCGCTAGCGTAAAGCCGGCATAGAGACCAAAGCAGCGCGCGCAAACTGCAAATGGATGTCCGGCAATGAAGAAGGAGCGCTCGGGAATCTGATGGCAAACCAGACTAAACGCATGATAGATGGGAAGGGCCCAGATTAAGTGTCCCGAGCTCAAGGCCAAAGGCGCAGCAATAATCGCTGAACTGAGCGTGATGGCGCCCAGCGAGATGATCAGCCAGACCGCGAGCTGGCTGCGAATCGACCCGCTTTGCGGAATGTAAGTTTCTGGCGTGGCGTACATTTTTTAAATCTAAGTAAATCTAAGATCGTGCTTTGTACCTTGGTGTTTGGTCTTTGACCTTTGGTCTTCGGTCTTTGGTCTTCGGTCGCCTTTGCTCTTTGCTTTTCCGCCTTCTTCTGAGATCTCAGATCTCAAATTTGAGATCTCCACAAAATCTCAGATCTAAAATCGAATAACCGTATCCGGCCCACCCTCAATGTGCAGCGTATCAACGAAGCGAATGTGCCGCGACTCGGTAGTCATAACGACCGAGTGCGTGCGTTTACCCGCGCCAAAGAATCGCACTCCCTTCAGCAGCGCGCCATCAGTAACTCCCGTCGCGGCAAAAATAATTTTTCGTCCCGGCGCCAAATCATTCGTATCGTAAATCTTATTTGGATCCGTGATGCCCATTGATTGCAGCCGCTCAATCACCTGCTCTTTTGGCGGCACCTTGTCCTTGTCAACTCCGAGGCTTTCCGGATCGAAAACCAATCGCGCCTGAATCTCGCCGTTCAAACACTTCATTGCCGCTGCCGTAATCACGCCTTCGGGCGCGCCGCCAATACCCACCAGCGCGTGGATATTTGTGCCGGCAACCGCAGCGGAGATTCCGGCGGAAAGATCACCGTCACCAATCAAGCGTATGCGTGCCCCTGCTTCGCGCACATCAGTAATTAACTTTTGATGGCGTGTTCGATCGAGAACAATCACCGTCAGGTCTTCGACATCGCGACCCAGACGACGTGCAATATTTTTGAGGTTGTCCTTGACTGGCGCGTCCAGATCCACAACGCCACGCGACGATGGGCCAACGACAATCTTGTCCATGTAAAGATCCGGCGCGTTCAGCAGTCCACCACGTTCAGCCGCAGCCAATACCGCGATCGCATTGTTGGCGCCCAGGGCGCAAAGATTTGTGCCCTCCAGCGGGTCGACTGCGATGTCCACTTCCGGGCAGGACTCAGCCAGGTCCTCGCTTACTCCGTAACCGCCGCCGACTTCTTCACCGATGTAGAGCATTGGCGCTTCATCGCGTTCGCCTTCGCCAATCACAATTCGACCGCGCATCGGCACCGTATCCATCACTTCGCGCATTGCTTCGACGGCAACATGGTCGGAATACTTGCGGTCGCCCTGGCCCATGGTTCGGGCCGCGGCGATTGCCGCCGCCTCACAAACGCGCAAGAAATCCAGAGACAGCTCCCGCTCTGTACTTAATTCGTGGCCCATCGCTTTGTTCTCCTGAACTCGGAATTTGGCTGCCAACCGCCTCGATTACCAACGCCAGCAGATGAAGAAGTGCGCGCTCATACTAACAGAGCACACCAGGATTTTGTAGCGAAACGCAGGCGTTCCTACTTTCCTAACGCCGACAAAACCATCGACGGAGTTGTATGCATTCGGCTACACTCAGCCGGTCAACGCAGGATTAAGTTCAAACCGTTTTGGGAGCGACGAAACGAGATGGAAAAACCTAAGGCACTGGTGCTCGACTTAAGTGAAGTCGGTGCTGCAGACGTGCAACTGGTCGGCGGAAAATGTGCCAGCCTGGGCGAACTTTTCCGCGCTCTGTTGCCGCGCGGCGTCCGTGCTGTCGACGGTTTTGCGACTACCAGCGAATCCTACCGGCTGCTCCTGCAAACAAACGGTCTCGGCAAACGACTGCGCGAACTGATGAGCGGTCTCGATCACAATGATATCCGCGCACTGAACGATGCTGGTCGTGAAGCACGCGCATTGATGCTGGACACGCCATTGCCTGCAGAGGTGAACGAAGCAATTCTCGACGGCTACCGCCGCCTCTGCCAACGCCTGGGGCGCAAACCCGAAGTCGCGGTTCGTTCGTCAGCCACCGCCGAAGATCTTCCGGATGCTTCGTTTGCCGGCCAACAAGACACGATTCTAAACGTGCGTGGTGAGGGTCATCTTATCGAAGCCTGTCACCGTTGCTTCGCCTCGCTCTGGACTGACCGCGCAATTTCATATCGCGCGGCGCGTGGTTACGATCATTTTGAAGTGGCGCTTTCCATAGGCGTGCAACCCATGGTGCGGTCCGATCAGGCTTGCTCGGGCGTCATGTTCACCCTCGATACCGAATCCGGTTTTCGCGATGTGGTAGTCATCAACGGCGCCTGGGGTTTGGGCGAAGCAATCGTTCAAGGCATGGCGACACCAGACGAGTGGGTTGTGTTCAAGCCAACTTTGAAAACAGGCGCGCGCCCGATTGTTAGCCGCCGCCTGGGCGGCAAAGAAGTGAAAATGGTTTATGGCCTGGATGGCAAGGGGACTCGCACGCGTGATGTCGTAGACGCACAACGCGGCAGATTCGTGCTCGGTGATTATGAAGTGCTGGAACTGGCGCGTTGGGCCTGCTTAATTGAGGACCACTACTCAACGCTCGCAGGTCACTCGACGCCGATGGACATTGAATGGGCCAAGGATGGACAAACGGGCGAGCTCTTCATACTTCAGGCCAGACCGGAAACGGTCCATGCCAGCAATCGCGAAAACTATATTGAGACCTACCGCCTCACCGGCGAGCACGCTGCGCCACTCGTGACTGGTATAGCAGTCGGCGAAAAAGTCAGCCATGGTCGCGTGCATGTGTTGGCTGATCCGGATCGCCTGGCGGAATTCAAAGCCGGGGACGTGTTGGTAACCTCGATGACTGATCCGGCGTGGGAACCGATTATGAAACGGGCGGCTGCGATCGTTACGGATCGCGGCGGCCGCACTTGTCACAGCGCCATCATCAGCCGCGAATTGGGACTGCCGTGCATTGTGGGCACCGGCAACGCCACACACGTTTTACAAAGCGGGATGGATGTAACCGTGTCATGTTCGGAAGGCGCGCACGGCAACATTTATGAAGGCTTGATTGAGTTTGCAGTCGACCGGCGCGTGGTCGGCAATGAGCAACGACCACGCACCCAAGTCATGATGAACGTCGGCGATCCGGATCATGCATTTGCCGTCGCTTCATTGCCAAATGACGGCGTCGGCCTGGCCCGGCTCGAGTTCATCATCAACAACCACATCGGTATTCATCCCATGGCGCTAGTGCGCTATCCCCACCTGGACAAACCGGACGTTGTTAAGGAAATCGAACGGCGCATCGGCGAAGAAGACCCGCGCGAGTTTTTCGTTCGTCG
>DATAOU010000066.1:0-12192 GCA_036265575.1 Pyrinomonadaceae bacterium | reverse complement strand
TCCTGCAAAGCATCGATCCGGATTGGGCGGAGAAGTTGGACGGGCTGATTAACCCTTAGCGAATCAATTGTCAGTTGTCAGTTGTCAGTTGAAGACAACGGACTACTGACCACTGACTAGGGACTCGCCCCCAATCGGTTCCCATTTGCGGTTAATGAGTGACGCAACAAACCCCGCACCAAAGCCATTGTCAATATTGACGACCGTCACATTCGACGCGCAGGAGTTGAGCATGCCGAGCAGTGCCGCGATCCCACCAAACGACGCGCCGTAGCCGATGCTCGTCGGCACCGCAATCACGGGTACGCTAACCAACCCGCCAACTACCGATGGCAGCGCACCTTCCATGCCGGCAGCCACAATTGCAACGCGCGCGCTTTGCAACAATGAACGTTCCGCCAGTACGCGATGAATGCCGGCGACGCCAACGTCCCAGACGCGCTTTACGCGGTTGCCCATTGCTTCGGCGGTCAAGGCCGCTTCTTCAGCGACCGGGATGTCGCTGGTCCCCGCAGTCACTACAACAATTTCACCCACGCCAAGTTCCGTCGTGTCTCTTTGGATTCTGATCAGGCGCGCCGCCGCATGCCATTCGGCTTCGGTGGCAATGTTTCGGACTTCGCCAAACGTTCCCTCGTCGGTATGCGTAACCAGCACGTTGGGCGCCTGCTGCAGCAAGCGCTCAACGATGCCCACGATTTGCTCGCGCGTTTTGCCGGCGCCGAAGACTACTTCCGGGAAACCTTGTCTGGTGGCGCGCGAGTGATCCACGCGCGCATATCCGATGTCTTCAAAGTGAAGGTTATTAATGCGACTGACAGCCTCGTTCGTATCCAGGTCTCCCGCGCGATACGCCGCCAATAGTTGTTCCAGTGCTGTCAGATTCATTATGGGCTCGACTTTTTGGGGACCGAATTTAGGCGCGCATTCTAGCATTCGAGTCTCACTACCGGCCAAACCGCTCTGTGCGTCCTTTGTGTTCTGTGTGTCTCCGTGGTGGACCTCTGTATTTCTGACCACGGAGACACAGAGAACGCAAAGGACGCACAGAGATGGTTCGCTAGCATGCTCCGAAGTCGCTCGCTTGCACCCCAATTGGCCGCCAAGTAAGATTCAAGCATCAAAACCACATGGAATTCACAGTAGCAATCACCGGCGCTTCCGGCTCAATTTATGCGCAACGCACGCTCATCCACATGGCTGCCAGCGGCGTTGTCGAACGCATAAATCTGATTATGTCCGAAGCAGCAACGACGGTCGCGCGCGTTGAGTTGGGAGCGGATCTGCGGGGCGCGGACAACACCCGCATCAACCAGTGGCTTGGGTTGGCGCCTGATTCCAAACTGGTCCATTTGCAGCGTCTCGACAACATGGCGGCGCGACCTTCGTCAGGTTCGCATCCACAGGAAGGAATGGTGGTAGTACCGTGCTCAATGGGCACGTTGGGCGCGATTGCTTCCGGTGCCGGAACCAATCTGATTCATCGCGCGGCCGATGTGACATTGAAGGAGAGTCGCAGGCTGGTGCTGGTACCGCGCGAGACTCCATATAACGCCATTCATCTGGAAAACATGCTGCGGCTGTCGCGCGCCGGTGCTCATATCATTCCTGCAAGTCCCGGGTTCTATCATCGACCGCAAACAATTGAAGCCCTCGTCGACCATCTTGTCTTTCGCATCCTCGATCACTTGGGAGTGCCGCACCCGCACGACACGCAGTGGAGAGGCATGCCGCAACCGGCTTCCGAAATGGTAAACGTCAGCGAAGATTGAACTCCCCATGCCTTCATTGCTAAGAAATGTTCGCGTGACGCTCGAGATGATTAAGATCGAGCACACCCTGTTTGCGCTGCCGTTTGCATTTTTAGGAGCGGTGCTGGCCGCCAATGGCTTGCCCACACTTCGCCAGGCTTTTTGGATCACGATTGCGATGGTTGGCGCGCGTTCGACTGCTATGGCTTTTAATCGAATCGCCGACAGGGACTACGACGCGCAAAATCCACGCACGCAAACGCGCGCTATCCCAGCAGGACTTTTGTCGCTCAGCTTTGTTTGGGCCTTTACGTTAGTGTCCGCGGCCCTTTTCCTGTTGGCGGCGGCAATGCTGAACCGGCTTACGTTGCTGCTGGCGCCGGTCGCGCTGGCAAGCGTAGTGCTCTACTCCTACTCGAAGCGTTGGACCCTGCTGTCCCACTTGCTTCTTGGCTGGTGTTTGTCAATTGCCCCTACCGGCGCCTGGATAGCGGTGCGGGGCCATTTGGACAGCGCGGTGCCGTTGCTGCTGTCGTTGATAGTGCTATTGTGGACGGCTGGTTTCGACGTGCTTTACGCGTGTCAGGATTACGAATTTGATATGCGGGCAGGACTGCATTCTATACCGAAACGGTTTGGCATCGGCGGCTCGCTCTTGATCGCGCGCTTGCTTCACGTGGGGGCCTTCGCGGCGATTCTTGCTCTATACTGGATTACGCAGCTTGGAATTTTTGCTCTTGTGGGTGTTATCGTCACCGCCGCGTTGCTTGTCTACCAGCACCGCCTGGTGCACGCCGACGATTTGAGCAAACTAAACGCTGCCTTCTTTACAACTAACGCATTTGTAAGCGTGATTTTGTTTATAACGTTTGGAGGCGCAGTTCTCCTGAGGACTCTTTCATGAATTTTTCGCACGACAAGAACCTGGTTGCGATCGCACAAAAAGTTGAGGCGGGCGAGCGTCTGTCACTTGACGATGGGATCGCGTTGTTTGCGACTGACGATCTGCCGGCGCTGGGCAAGCTCGCCGACAGCGTTCGGCGCCGCAAACACGGCCGCACTACCTATTTTAATGTGAACCGGCACCTCAATCCGACCAATGTATGTTATGCCGACTGCAAGTTTTGCGGCTTTTATCGCACGCCGCGACAACCGGACGCCTACACGCACAGCATCGATGACAGCCTGCGCGTAGCCGGTGAAGCTGTTAAGGAAGGCGCCACCGAGCTGCACATTACAGGTGGGCTGAACACTAAGCTGCCGTTCAGCTATTTCACAGATCTGCTTTCCGGGCTCAAGCATCACTACCCGCAACTTCATCTGAAGGCTTTTACGATGGTCGAGCTGGACCACTTCGCGCATTTCTACAAACTAAGCGACGAACAGGTCATTGAGAAGCTAATCGAGGCGGGTCTGGATTCCTGCCCCGGTGGCGGCGCCGAAATTTTTCGTGAACCAACGCGCTCGATGATCTGCGCGCACAAATGTGATGCTAATCGCTGGCTGGAGTTGGCAGGCAAAGTCCATGCAGCCGGTCTGAAAACAAATGCCACCATGCTTTACGGGCACATCGAATCCATTGAAGACCGCGTAGACCATCTGATTCGTTTGCGGGAACAGCAGGACAAATCGGGTGGCTTCCAGTGCTTGATACCGCTAGCGTTTTACCCCGAAAAAACTCAACTCGCGCACTTGCCCGGGCCTTCGGGCGTTGACTCGCTGAAGACAATGGCTGTTTCGCGACTGCTGCTGGATAACTTCGAACACTTGAAAGCATACTGGGTGATGCTGGGAAAACGATTGGCCCAGGTTGCGCTGCACTTCGGTGCCAATGACATCGATGGGACCATCACCGAAGGCGGAGAGCTCAGCGAAAGTTACTCTATCGAGTCAAACAATGAAGTGAAGATGTCGCGCGAAGAAATCGTTGCGCTGATAGAAGAGGCGGGCTTCGCCCCCGTCGAGCGCGACACTGTTTATAACCCGGTTGAGCGTCCTAATGTCAGCCTCGTCTAATTGCATTTTGAAAGTAACCCAATATGTCCACGCTAATTGAAACTCGCACAATAACGGTCGCTCATTCACCAGACTCTGACGACGCCTTTATGTTCTACGGTCTGGCAACAGATAAACTCGATACCGGCGATCTGAAATTCACGCATGTGCTGAAAGACATTCAGACCTTGAATGAAGAAGCCTTTCGCGGCACGTACGATGTCACCGCGATTAGCTTTCATGCTTATGCGTACATCAGCGACAAATATATTTTGCTTCCCCATGGCGCGTCGATTGGCGATAACTATGGTCCGATCCTGGTTTCAGCTCGACCGGCAAAAGGTGACGACATTGGAAAACTGAAGATTGCAGTGCCCGGAACCTTAACGAGTGCATTCCTGGCCCTGAAACTTTTCAATCCAGACTTTCAATACGAGGTTGTCCCTTTCGATAAGATCATCGATGCCGTAAAGAGCGGCGAGTGTGACGCCGGTCTTTTGATTCACGAGGGACAACTCTTTTACGAGTCAGTCGGTCTGCACAAGATATTGGATTTAGGAGAGTGGTGGCATGAACGGACGGGCTTGCCGTTGCCGATGGGCGGAAATGCTATCCGCCGCGAACTAGGCCCTGCAGTAATTCACCAGGTGTCGGAGTGCTTGCGCGAGAGTATTAACTATTCATTAAGCAACCGCGAAGATGCTCTGCAGTACGCAATGCAGTTCGCCCGCGACATGGACACCTCGCTAGCAGATCGCTTCGTGGCGATGTGGGTAAATAAGCTTACTCTTGATTACACCGAACGCGGTCGCGAAGGTGTGCGCAGGTTTTTGACCGAAGGATTTGAACGAGGGATTATTCCCAATCGGCCGAATATCGAGTTTGCAAGCTGAACCGGTCCTGACTGGGGTGCGCGCGGCGGGTTAATAGCCGCCCCGCCCAGAAGGGGCGACTGCCGCCGCGCACATCATCGGTTCAAGGCTGGCGATCAGGCTCCTCCCAAAGCATGACCTAAACGTCTTTCTCCCATGAAGCAACGCGGCCGCTCTGCGTTGCCTTGCGCCTTTGCGCTTTTGAGGTCCATGGAAATGCGACGTTGCCACGTCCCGACGTGAGGACTTAAGAATCTCGAATCGTCCGACCACGCTCAACCGGTCCGAAAACACGACTGGCCGAAAACTTGAAAAAGAGCTGTTTTTTCGTTTGAGTGCAAAAGTAAAAGCTGACTAACTTATTCGGCCGGGAGCACCTTACATCACTTGCAGGAAACTTTGCAATAAAAATAAGCAAATCTCGAAATGCCGGTCGGGCCCTCGGCGTTTCAGCGGCAACAAGGTATTATGACGCCGCATCAGAGCAGGGTATTTTTTGGCTAATCAATCCGATTATGGGAAGGTTTAGGAAATACAGTGCGCAAATCCTCAATAAACGCTCTCCGGTTCCTCTCACTCTTGCTGGCAACGTTTCTCATTGCGGTATTACCGGCTTTTAGCCAGTCGTTACCGAGTTCCGGCGAACTGTCCCAAGCCGAAGTGGACCGGATAATCAACACGTTCACGGCCAAAGAGAGCCAGTTTCGTAAAGCCCTAAACGAGTACTCGTTCAAACGGGATGCGATTTTGCAGAGCCTCGGCATGGGTGGGCAGATAACGGGTGAATATCACCGCGTGTCTTATTTTACCTTCGACGATTCTGGTAACCGGTACGAGAAAATCAATTACTTTCCCATGCCTTCGCTGGCTTCGGTGACGCAGGAAGACCTTAACGACCTCGGCGGAATTCAGCCTTTTGCGCTGGAGCCTGCAAAGATTCCCCAGTATGACTTTCGCTATGTCGGCCGGGAAAAGATCGACGAACTAAATCTCTATGTGTTTGATGTCAGCCCTAAAGTGGTGCCGGACGCCAAGAAGACCAAGGAAAGGTTTTTTAAAGGCCGCGTTTGGGTTGACGACCAGGACTTTCAGATTGTGAAGACCAAAGGAAAGGGCCTGCCGGAAACCAAAAACAATAAATTTCCAACAGTCGAAACCTACCGTGAACAGATCGACGGGCGATATTGGTTTCCCACCTATTCCTACGCAGATGATGAGTTAGTTTTTGATAACGGTGAGACCCTCCATGTGCGCATGAAGGTCAGCTATACCGATTTTGTGAAGGCTAGTGCCAAGGTAAAGGTTACCGAGGTCGAAAATGCGGATGCGCCAAACAAGGAAACAAAACCGGTTACGCCGCCACCGCGCAAGCCTTAGCGCTGCTTAACATTTATTTTATTCCCGAGTTCCTCGCCAACCATGGCCTGCACGCGTTGCAGCAGTTCGTTGACGTCTTCATCACTCGTAACACCCGCGGTTGATACAGGTGGCAGCAGCACCATTTCAATGGTTCCGAACCTTGCCTCGCCTGTTCCCTTCCCCATTAGGTAATCGGTGTTCTTGATGGCCACCGGCACGATGGGCACGCCTGCCTGCGCGGCCATGTAGAAAGCTCCCTTCTTAAAGGGACGAAACTCTCCGGGCAGAGCGCGCGTGCCTTCCGCGAAAACGCCAAACGATCGGCCCGAGCGAATCCTCTGCGTAGCCGCTTCCGTTGTTTGCAGCGCGCGGTCACGGTTGGTTCGATCGATAGCCATGACGTTTACATAGCCCATTCCATAGCCAAGAATCGGCACCTTCAATAATTCTTTTTTTGCGAGTATTCCCAGACGCTTCCCGGCATATGCAAAAAGCGTAGCGGTATCGAGGTAGGAACGATGGTTCGAGATGAATACGTAGGTTTGGTTGCGCTCAATGTATTCGCTTCCACGAACCTGAACCTTCATGCCGCTCAAACGCAGCCAGTTGCGAGCGCCAAATAATGCCCAGGGATAAACGAGTTCGTGCCGATTGGTAAGCCAGGCTACCAGCAAAATCGGCGGCGCAAGGAAAAACAAAAGCGCGCCCGCCACGAAAAGCGACCACCAATAATGTAGACGGCGAAAAATTCGCATGCGGCTGATTATGAATTCCGAGCGGCAGATAATCGCATACTTTTCTTCCGGGTGGGGGCTTGATTAGAAAAGCGGCGAAGAAGATGCCAGCCCCTTCCGCTCTACTTGTGGGACTGGAGCTTGCCCCACTCGCCCCCCAGCGTTATCTTTGGAGCGTTCAATCTCTCCTCCGGCCCGTTTCCAAGAGGCCGATATTCGAAGCATCTAATCTGGATGCGGCGCATCCAACTTAGTTGGCGCCCCTCGCGTTATTATCGATTCAGGAGTTCAGCATGAAGAGAACTACGGTGTTTTTACTTTTTGTGGCGCTTTTCGCCGTTTTTGCGGGAAGTCTGGCTGCCCAATCGCGCCCGCGCCGTGTTGGTGACGGCACCGTAACCAGCGGCAGTAGCGCACCGGCGCCCACGCGTGCTCCCGTTTTGGGGGGCGCAACCCGCAGCGGCACCGCTCAGCAACCTGCAGAAGCTCAGACTCCGCAGGGACCTGAAGAAGTGGACGCGGGCGACGTAATCAAGGTTGACACTACACTTGTGACCTTGCCGGTGAGCGTGATGGATCGAGATGGTCGATATGTGCCTAATCTGCGCAAAGAGGACTTTCGTCTTTGGGAAGATGGCACCGAACAGCAAGTGGCATTTTTCTCGTCCGTTGATAAACCTTTTTCCGTCGTGCTGATGATAGACACCAGCGGTTCGACGCGAATGCGACTCGAGGCCATTCAAGATGCAGCCATCGCATTCACGAACCAGCTGCGCTCGGACGATCGCGTGATGATCGTGTCCTTTGACGATCAGATCCGCGTGCTATCGCAGTTCACCAGTGACCGCGGTCGGCTGCGTGATGCGATCCGTCGCACGGAGCCTGGAGATGGAACTAAACTCTACGACGCGGTCGACCTCGTGATGAACCAGCACCTCAGCAATGTTTCGGGTCGCAAAGCGATCGTGCTTTTCACGGACGGAGTCGACACGACCAGCCGGCATGCTTCTTACGCCAGCACCGTGCGCGACGCTGAAGAGTTGGATGCGCTCGTTTATCCCGTTCAGTACGACACTTACATGGACATGAGTCGCGGCGGTGGTGGCGGTGGTTGGCCCGGAGGCGGTCGTATGCCAACTTCACCGATCGACATCCTCGGCCAGATCTTAGGCGGCGGCAATCGTCGCGGCGGCGGTGGTGGTTGGCCGGGGAACCGGGGCGGTGGACCGGGAACCAGCCGTCAAGAATATGACATTGCCAATCGCTATCTACACGACCTCGCCGACAAGACGGGGGCGCGACTCTATGAAGCAGACTTTAACCAGAACTTGTCTACGGTATTCGGCAACGTCGCAGAGGAACTGCGACGGCAGTACAGTTTGGGCTATTACCCGAAGCGCCCGGCCCAAGCCGGCGAGCGGCGACAAATTCGCGTACGCGTCAATCAACCCAACCTGGCCGTACGAACCCGCGATAGCTACATATTCAATCCGCCGGGTACAGTGGCGGATACGGCCCAGCGAACGGCTCCAGTGATGCAACGGAAGTTTGCACATGAGAATTTCAACACCCGGAGCAATCCTTAGTTTCGCGACTCAATAAGTTGGTCGGATGATCAAGGGCGGGAAGTATGCAATGCAGGTTGCGCAACTTCCCGCCTTTATAGTTTTCGCTCAAATCCTAACTCCAACTCAACGCTCAACCGTCCTATCACGCGCTATACTTTTGGACAAATTCATTTATTCATACGCAAGAAGCATCGGTCCCTTATTTACCTGCAGTTCGGCAACTCTTCTCGCACATTTAAAGTCTCAGCGGTGTTCTTTATTAAACCTGGGACTGCAACGCGAACCGTTCCTAGTTAAAATTTTTTCCAACAGTTGAAGGATCAAACACCATGTTTCTGACACGCTTCTGCGCGTTCGCTCTCCTGGCACTAACTCCCATAGTGGCGTTCGGCCAGGCAAACAATTTTGAGTTGGTCAAAGTTTCCGACGGCGTTTATACGGCTATTCGAAAGGAACCGCCAGGGTTAACTGTGAACGGGAACAGCGTCTTCATTATTAACGACAATGACGTGATCGTGGTTGACACAACTCTAACGCCCGGAACGGCAAGGGAAGAAATAGCAGCACTACGTAAACTAACTGGTAACCCGGTCAGATATGTAATCAATACTCACTGGCATGACGATCATATTCTGGGGAACCAGGCCTATCGCGACGCGTATCCCGGCGTAGAATTTATCGCGCATGCAAAGACGCGGGAATATTTGCCCACGACCGGTCTTAGTAATCGAAAGCTGGCCATGTCAGAGCAGGGATATCCCGGCTTCATTGCGGCTTTGAAAAATAGGCTGGCAAAAAAGCAGAGCGTGTTTGGCGGGCCGATGAATGAAGAAGAAATCGCAACCTACGCCAGTGACATACAAATCGCCGAGCGTTACATGGCTGAGAATCCTGGAGCGCAAATAGTTCTGCCGACGATCACTATCGAAAATCGGTTAACGCTTTACCGGGGTAATCGCACGATTGACATCCTCTACCTCGGCCGCGGTCATACGAGCGGCGACATTGTGGTCCATCTACCGCAGGAAGGCATTGTGATCGCGGGAGACCTGGTAATCTGGCCAGTACCTTATGTGGGAAACCCGCAATCGCATCCGGGCGATTGGAGTCTCACACTCGACAAACTCCTTGCGTTGAAGCATACGGCTATCATTCCCGGCCACGGCCCGGTGTTAACTGACGACAAGTACGTCAACCTTATGGCCGGCTTGTTTGGCGCGATGAAGCAACAAGTCGACGCCGCAATTGCGCGCGGCGAAAGCCTGGAGCAGGCACGGAAAGTTATCACTCTCGAGGAGTTCCGCAAGGCGTTCGTGGGTGAATCGAGAATGAGACGAGATATTTTTGACAGCTACGTTATGGGCGCGGGACTGGCAGCGGCGTTTAGTGACGCAGCAGCAAAGCCGTAAAGTGTTTAAGCAATTGGACCACGCTGAAGCTTCACTCCAGGCTGGTACGCTAGAAGAGTCCCATCGTCTTCAGGAATATCAGCGCCAGAACCAGCACTCCCGCCGCAATACACAATTTTTGCGTGGGGGTTCGTATGCCACAGCGTGGACACACCATGGTCCATGTGCCCCAGTACTCTTTACATGAGGGACAATGCCGCCGATGTCGGCGGCGCACGAGAATACCGCCGCCGTCGGAGCGCACACTTCTTCCTTGTCTTGGCAACATAAATAGTGATGTTTGGGGCGAGGACTAAAGGCTACTCCCTGAGAGTCAGAACATCAAGTCGACTAACTGCTTCACAGTCTTGAACGCCCTCCTGATTAATTCGCAGTCCCCCGCATGAAAAATTTACGTCGTTTGCAGTTGCATGCAACTCGTTCAAGTTGTATAAAGTCGCCCAACTGGGTGATGGCTGAATGTCTCACCCCGGTATAGCTAATTGAGTCTTCGGATTCTTAGCTATGCGAGAGAGCGGCGGCGGGGTGAGGACGTTGCCGCTCTATTTTTTTGCCCTCACTCCACGCTACTTGCCGGCTAAACTCTTCTTAAGCACAGCGACGAGATCGATTACTTTGGCGGGCTCGCGCTCTTGAGTTTCGACCTTAACCACGTTGCTGCGATTTTTTTCCTTCTTCTTCACCAGCTTCAACAACGCTTCTGCTTGTTCATCATGAAGCTTTGCCCCGGCAAAAGTCTTTTTCGCTTTGGCGCCTATTAGTTTTTCAAACTTGCGCACTTTCGCGGCTGGTACCTTCTTCTTTTTTGGCAGATCCAGGTCTTGCGGCGAGCGAAGCTCATCGGCGAAGCGCATCGTCTCGGCACGCAGAATTCCATGATCTGAAAAAATCGCGACCAAATATTCTTTGCCCCGCATAACAAAGGTGGCCAGACCCGCCAGTCCGCTTTTTGCCATCGTTTCCGCGAGCAATTTGTATGCTTTGTCGGAACCGCTTTCCGGCGTAAGGAAATAGCCGCGTTCGAAATGAACTGGCGGGATGGAGTCTTCTTTAACAAAGCGCGTCAGATCTATGTCGCGGCTCTTTTCTGGCGCCAGCCTGTCCAACTCCTCGTCAGTGACGACAACATATTTATCTTTCGCTATTTCGTAGCCGCGCACGAGCTCGTCCGCATCCAGATCTTTCTCGGTCTTTTGCGAATAGTAACGACGCTGCAGCGGCGCACCCTCGTCCCCGAGCATGCGTAGTGGGGTCCGGCTGGACTTGTTGGCCGGAAACAAATTCACTGGAACGCTAACGAGGCCAAACGTAAGTGTGCCCGACCAAAACGGGCGCACCCTGGCCTGATCGTCTGTCTCCTCAACTTGCTTTGTCGCTTTCTTAGGCAGCGCGCTTCTCCTTCTTTAAAGACGCCAGGCTCTTCGCGAGAACGCTGTCGAGTGACGTAGTCTTGCGTTTTGTCTTCACCGCATGCAGCTTTGGTTTGTGCCCCTTCGCCTTGCGCTCAATAAATTCCATCACGCGTTTGCGATACTCGTCTTCAAATTCCGACGCAACGAACTCGCCCTCGAGCATGCCGACTAGCTGCTTCGCCATATTTAATTCTTTTGCTGATGGAGCGCGGCCCGCAGGCTTTGGCAATTCGCTGGCGGAGATAACTTCGGCCGCATTTCTCAAGGTGACCAGAACCAGGTAACCGTCTTGCGAACGCAGCGCGCCCATGTAGGTCTTGTTACGCATCACCCAGCGAGCGATTCCTTCACGCTCCCGATTTTCGAGCGCCTCGGCTAGTGCAAAATACGCCTCGACGTCGCCATCCGGGCCCAGGTAATAGGGACGCTCATACCATTGCTGATTAATCGATTCGGGCGGAACAAATTCAGTCACTTCAATTTCGCGGGAAGGTTTTGGTTCGAGACTTTGCAAATCTTCATCGGTAAGAATGACAAACTTGCCCGGCTCGATCTCATATCCTTTCTTAACCTCCTGATTTTCGACTTCCTCACCGGAATCCGGATCGACCATATGTTGTTTCACCCGCATCAGGTGCTTGTCATCGAGAAGATGAAAACGCACAGTGCGATCGCTAACCGCGGAATACAGCTTTACGGGAATCTTCGCCGAACTAATCTTCAGTTCGCCTTTCCAGATCGCACGTCCAGCCATAATTCAGGCAACCTCAGCTTTCGGTTTCTCGCAGCAAGTCGGACAGGAAATGTGTACTGCGGTAGTCTCAACCACACACATTGGACAGAGTGGTCCATCGCAATCAAAGCAGCGATATTCCGTCTCGTATAAATACAGGTGATTGCATGCCGGACAGAGTTCTGTACCGACTTCCAACCACCATGGTAGTTCTCGTCGCGTCTTCGGCATGTTGAAAAAAGTTAACGCAGTTTCAGTTCCACAAGTAGTCGGTGAGGCTGAGACGCAAGGTAGCGGGTGGGTGTCGATTGAGCTAATAGGCCGAGATAAAATGCAGTTCGAACAAAAAACATTCGCAC
>DATAOU010000065.1:0-9675 GCA_036265575.1 Pyrinomonadaceae bacterium | reverse complement strand
CCCGGCCTTTCAAGGCCGGGAAAAGCTCAATCGTTGCTACGCGACGAGCGAGCAGGGAAGAACCCGATCCCGGCGTTGAAAGGCCGGGCTAAAATCGCACCGACGCTAAGCGTCGAAATTCCTTTAGTCTCTGCTTTGTAGGCTGATTCACGGTTGCCCGCCTGCATCTTTTCAGTTACAACCTTCCCTGGTTATCCTAATCGTCCGACACTCTACGCGATCATTTTTGTCAATGACCTCCAAGCTCGATTCTTTTGAGCGTGACGCTCGCGTCATGCAACTCTACGAACAACTGCTGGAAATTGAACAGCGGCTTATTCCCACCGGCCTCCACGTGTTTGGCGCCGCGGCTGAACTTAAGGAAAAGGCGGATTTGCTGCGAATGGTTGCGTCGTTTGACCGGCCCGAGCAGGGAACGCGTGCCCTGCCAAACCTTATCGCTGAAGCGCTACGAATTGAAAACTACGATGCGCTCCTTAATGACCCGGGTCCTTCCGAAACAAGAGAAGTCATAGATCAGCTAGTCGGCCTGGCAGTGCAGCAGTTTTGCGAAGCCGGTGCTGATTCGGCAGCCGATTGGCTAAGTGTGAACGCGAATGTAGAGCGCCAGAAATCGCTTCCCACCTTTTCACTGTTAACCAGGGTTGCGGAACAACTCGACTGCAACAGCGAACTCGATTCATTGTTGTGTGCGTTACGTGGCGAGTACATCGAGCCCGGGCCCGGCGCCGACATTGTGCAGAATCCGATGGTCCTGCCTACGGGTCGGAACACGCACGCCGTTAACCCTTATTCCGTGCCCTCACGACCGGCGTTCGCGCGCGCAAAGCATACCGCCGCTGCCTTGCTGCAGCGCTGTCTGGAAGAACAGGGCCACTATCCACGCGCGATGGCATTGGTGCTGTGGGGGCTGGACAACATTAAGACGCAGGGTGATGGCGTGGCGCAGGCGCTTTGGCTGCTGGGCGTGCGGCCAGTTCGCGATGCGCTTAATCGGGCGACAGAGATCGAAGTCATACCTTTGGAAGAATTACAGCGACCGCGCATTGACGTGGTCATGACCGTGTCGGGAATCTTTCGCGATCTGTTTGCCCCAACTATGGCATTGCTGGACAAAGCAGTGCGGCGGGTCGCGACGTTGGACGAGCCGCTGGAGATGAATTACGTGCGGCGCAACGTTCAGGAGAAGATTGCTGCCACCGAGTGGTGTGATTTTGATGATGCGGTGACTCGAGTGTTTTCTAATGCACCCGGCAACTACGGCTCGAATGTGAATTTCATGGTGCTGGATTCGCAGTGGGAGACTGAAGCGACGCTGGGCGATTTGTTCGTGACGCGCAAATGCTTTGCGTACACCCGTGATTCGCGAGGGCGAAGCGTGCAAGGTCGCGAAGCGCAACACTTGATGGACGATGCGCTCTCCAGAGTCGAAGCGACTTATCAAAACATCGATTCATTCGAAATCGGCATCACCGACGTCGATCATTATTTCGAATATCTCGGCGGAGTTTCCAAAGCGGTTGAGACGCGCAGCAAGTCTCGTCCCGCTATCTATCTGTCGGATTCGCTTTCGCCCCAAGTGAAAGTCCGCACCTTGCAGGAGACTGTTCGGCTTGAGACGCGCGCGAAGACCCTCAATCCCAAATGGTACGAAGGGATGTTGAAACACGGTTTTCGTGGCGTTGCTGAGATTGAAAACCATGTAGCCAACACCTTTGGCTGGAGCGCGACGGCGGATGCGGTTGACCCCTGGATTTACACCGAGATTTCCAAAACGTTCTTGTTGGATCCGATCATGTTTCAGAGGTTGCTGGAGCTGAATCCGCACTCGCTGCGTTCCCTCATAAAGCGTCTGCTTGAAGCGCACGAGCGCGGCTACTGGAATCCCGACGAAGAAGTGTTGGAACAGCTTCGCGACCTTCAGGAAATAAAAGTTGCTGATCAAAATGCGTTAACGTGATTTGGTTCATTTCGTGTTCCTTCGTGGTCTTGGTCTTGGAAAAAACGGTGTTACAGCCGAAACGAAGAGGCGCCTGACTCTTAAGGCAAAGCAGTTGGTTTTAGGGCTTTATCTACGAAGGCCAAAAGCAAAACATGAAGGTGGCAGTTTTATATGTGGGATCGAGTTTGCTGGCGCCGCTCCGCGATGCCGAGCGCGACATCAACCGTGCGTACGAGCTCGACCTGCAAATCGCTGCGCATAACTTCGGCGCGCCGCTGGACGATGATGTTTGGCGCGAAGTTGACGCAGATCTGTCGCAAGCAGATGTGGTTTTCGTCATTCATGTAATGGACGGCGAAAACGCTGCGCGTCTTTTGACTTCGCTGGAAAATTACAAGACACGGCACGCCGCAGTAGTTGTTATCAACTGCATGCCCGAACTAATGCGCCGGACGCGCATGGGCAAGCTGGATGTTTCCCGGTTATCCGGGCGAGTTGCACAGGCTGGATCCACGCGGAGTCAATCAATACGCGCGCTGCGTTTGTTTGGAACGGCCAGCTCGTGGATCGGCAAGCAGACTCGCGCACGCTCGACAAGGACCGCGAATGGTAAAGCTGAGGGCGGCAGCAACGGCAATGGTTCTAAACAGGGTCATGGCCAGTATCTGAAATTCGTCGATCGCCTACCGGGAATCCTCAGGTTCGTGCCCAGCGTTGGCGCAATGCGCGACGTCAAGAATTACCTAAATATCTTCTGCTACTTTCTACAGCCTACGCCGGCAAACATTCGCGCGATGATCCTGTGCGCTCTGAAGGAATATGTGCCGGATGCGCGTCTGGCGCGGGCGGAGATCACGATTCCGGCGCCGGAGCATTTGCCGTCAGTCGCGATTTATCATCCTTATGCGCTGCGATTGTTTGAAACGTTTGCTGAGTACCGGAGTTGGTACTTAACGAATCGTCCAGAGTCCAACGTCCAAAGTCCAAAGTCCGCGGAGTTGACGCTTGAGCCTTCGTCCACCGTTGGTCTGTTGCTAATGCGACCCCAGGTGGTCAGTAAAACAACGAAGCATTACGACGCGTTAATTCGCGCGCTTGAAGCCGAAGGCTTGAGTGTGATTCCGGCGCTTTCCACCTTGATGGACAATCGTGAGGCTGTTAGCAAATTCTTCATCGACGAAGACAAGTCCAAAGTCCAAGCTCCAAAGTCCAAAGTCAAAACCGAAGAGCATAGTCCAAAGACCAAAGACCAAAGTCCAAAGTCCAGGGAGCAAGCAACGGACAACGGACATCTGACTGCGGACCAATCCCGAGTCAGCCAGATCGTTTCCTTGACCGGCTTTAGTTTTGTTGGCGGCCCGGCAATGAACGACAGCGATGCTGCTGCTGCGTTTCTTTCCGCATTGAATCGTCCCTATCGCTCGGCGGTGAGTTTGGACATGCAGACGATCGATTCGTGGCGCACATCCCAGACTGGACTTAATCCCGTCCAGGCGGGCATGCAGATCGCAATACCGGAAATCGACGGCGCCACCGAGCCTTTCATTTATGGTGGGCTGCCCGAGCGTGGCGTCGAGCCCGTAGCGCTTGACGATCGTTGCCGCCGATACGCACGGCGTCTGAAGCGTTGGCACCGGCTGCAGACAACCCCCCGCGACGAACTAAATCTGGCGCTGGTGGTTTTTTGCTTTCCGCCAAACAAAGGCAACATCGGCACGGCTGCGGATCTGGATGTCTTCCCAAGCATCTGGCAGACGCTGCGAAAGCTGAAAGACGATGGTTACGACGTTAAAGTACCCGTCTCTCCAGATGAGTTACGCGAGCAATTAATCAAGGGAAACGCTGCTGAGTTTGGTTCCACTGCCAACGTCGCGTATCGCATGACCGTGGACGAGTATCGCCGGCAGTGTCCGTACGTGGATGAGATTGAAACTGAATGGGGCGCCGCGCCGGGAAACATTAATTCGCTGGGCGGTGAGTTATTAATTCAGGGCATTCAACTAGGCAAGGTTTTCATCGGCGTGCAGCCGACGTTTGGTTTTGAAGGCGACCCGATGCGTTTGATGATGGCGCGTAGCGGGGCGCCGCATCACGGCTTCATGGCCTTTTACACCTACCTCGCAAAAATTCTGAATGCTGATGCGGTGGTCCATGTCGGAACACACGGCGCAATGGAATTCATGCCCGGAAAACAAGTGGGACTTTCCGGCGAATGCTGGCCTGACCGTTTGATCCACGAGCTGCCGAACGTCTACTTGTACAGTGTCAACAATCCTTCGGAAGGCACGATCGCGAAAAGACGTTCGTACGCAGAATTGATTTCGTATCTGACCCCGCCAATGGAAAACGCCGGCGTTTACCGGGACCTGGCGACACTCAAAGATTTAGTGACGTCGTACCGGCAAACTGAAAATGATGACGAGCGTGAGCGTTTGTTCGACTCGATTGAGGAGTATTCACGCTTATCGAATTTGAATGTAGAGAGATTGGGGGCAAGCCGCTCTTCGTGAGCTGCCGTATTCGCCGACCCACAGAGTTCAGTCACATCATGGTCAGGAAGGTTCAGCTTGCCTTCGCCGTATTCGTTTCCGAAATTCCTCTGAAGTTAACCTATGCCGGAACGCTTCCACCCCATCAATGGTAATGACGGGAATGTCATACCGGTAACGCTTCAGCAACTCGCGGTCCGTTTCAATATTAATTTCCTCGAGCGTATATTCGTCAGGGCAGCTGGCAGCCTTTATCTCCTGTTTCGCTTCTTCACAGAGATGACAGCCCGGACGCGTGAACAAGACAACCTGGCGTTTTGGAAGATTAATTTGCCTATTGCTCATCAATGAGCGCATTCTACTGCATATGAATCAGAGGCTCGACCCAGAATTCTAATTAGAATGAATTAACCTTCTGGAGGCGAAGATGGCGCAACAAGAATTGGATACGGCAGCGGCCGTGTCATTGTTAAATGAAATCCTGGAGACAGAACTCGCAGGCGTTTGTCGCTACACGCATTACGCGCTTATGGTTTTTGGCCACAGTCGCATACCGATTGTTAGCTGGTTGCGCGGTGAGGCCACCACTTGTCTCGCGCATGCCAACGAAGCTGGCGAGCTGGTTACACATCTTGGTGAGCATCCTTCGTTGAAGATTGGCGCGCTCCTGGAAACACACAAGCACGGCATTAATGACATATTGCTGGAGTCGCTGGAGGCCGAGAAAGAAGGTTTGGAACTCTACAAGCGTCTTTACGAACTCGCCAGGGATCGTTCCGTGCTGCTGGAAGACTACGCGCGCAAAATGATTGCGGAAGAAGAGACGCATCTCGGCGAAGTGAACAAGATGTTGCGCAAGCCTGGCGAGATAACGCAGTTTGCGGGATAGGAACGAGAGGATTCAGAGGTCAGAGGTCGGAGGTCGGAAGTCAGAAGTCAGAAGTCAGAAGTCGGAGCACCAACCCTAACATTGTCTGATCTCTGACCTTTGATCTTTGACCTCTGGTTCATATGTTCGAACGAAGACACGAAAAATTAGCGCCGCTGCCCATCTTTTTAAGAAGAATGGCGGGATCGGCAAGCCTCGGGTTGGGGATGTTACTGCTTGCGCTGTCCCTGGGAATCTTTGGCTATCATTGGATTGGCGGTCTCGACTGGGTTGATTCATTGCTCGAAGCGTCAATGATTCTGGGCGGCATGGGTCCAATCAATCCACTCACTAGTACCAGCGCGAAAATATTTGCTTCTGTCTACGCGCTCTTCAGTGGTGTTGTTTTCATCGCCATCATGGGCTTCCTACTTGCACCCATAGTGCATCGAGTCATGCATAAGTTCCACCTCAAGGATTCCTGATTGCAATTTAAAGCGAGAAATAGCCATGGATGATCGGCGCGCCAAACCTCGGCTGCGAGTCAGCCTCGACGCGATGTGGGACAGTTCAACCGAAGCCCACAGTGCGCGCGTCACCGACCTTTCGGAAGGCGGCTGCTTTCTCGACTCAGTTGGCGAGGTGCGTCTGGGAGAGATCGTTGGCTTTCGCATTCTGTTGCCTGACGATGATTGGTTATATCTTGAAGGCGAAGTCAGACATTACAGCGCGGGTCGCGGCTTTGGCGTGCAGTTCGTTGAATTGAATGAAGAACAAACTGACAAGCTGCTTGCATTGATCAAATCCGCGATGACAAGTAGTGGCCAAAGCGCGCCGATGTCAGCAGATTTGGTAGAGGAATGAGAGACAAATACTTTTGCTTTGCGCGGCTAATGCCTTGACAGAGTCCGGCAACGTTTATCGCGCGGAGCGATCTCATTAGCACCGCGGCTTTAGCCCGGTGATAGGAGAAGTGCCCCATGCCTCTAACCGTTTCAACGGTTTATCGCGTAACCCAAAACCGTTGAAACGGTTTAGGGTGCATGATCTTGGACCAGGGACACCGGGCTAAAGCCCCGGTGCTAATGAGATCGCGTCGCGCCGACCCAATCGGTCGACTTCCTCAGCCTACCTTCGACGCGTTCGAGCCAGCCGTAACAGAAAGAAGTGGCGCTGAACCGGATGCGCCAGGTTTCTCCAACGTGAGAGCGATCGCTCTTGCACGATCTCAAAACCGGCCGCTTCAAACATCTCCCTCCAATTAGCATCACCGCGAAACGTGCATTTGCCAGTGCGCCCGCGCCATTGACGATTGTGAATTTCGCAAAAGAGACGGTCCCACCATGTCGCTGGAATGTCTTCGTAAATTACCACCAGTCCGTCGTCGCGTAGCACCCGTTTGAGTTCACTCAATATTGTGGCCACATCCTGCGCGTGATGCAGCACGTAACAGAAGAGCACTGCTTCAAATGAGCGATCGCCGGCGGGAAAGCGTTTACCGTCGTAACGGCGAAAGTTCACCGGCGCTTCAGGCTGCCCATCAACATCGATGCCTAAAACGTAACTGCCAAGCAATCCCGCCAGGTGTTGCGCGATGTACCCATTGCCGCAACCAACATCCAGGATTTCGTACGCATTGGGGATGGCGCGAGCAATCTCCAGCGCCATGTCATAAGCGCGTCCCACCTTTCGCCGTCGCCGCTCGCGGCGAAGCCGGCGCACAAGGCCAGAAACCGCCTTGCGCTCGACATCTGGAACGCTCAGCGCCGCTTCGTCACGGCTCAGCTGAGGTTCGGTGACGAACGGTGAATAGCCTGAGGACGAATGAGAGTTTAAGAACGATGGTTCCAACATGCCGCAATGAAGGGCAACCATAATGCCGCGCTGTGGCGGTAGAAAAACCGCGCAAATGAACTCGCATGCGAAAAGCGGCGCGACAATTTCATGACCGTTGGCTGCAAGAATGGTCGGACACCGCCGTCGGTTCAAACGTGAGGCCATTCGGTTTCTGGTAAGGATATTTTGCGGTTTTTCTCTGTGCGTTCTCTGTCTCTGTTGGTTGACACTTTTGACAGGTAAGACTCACCACAGAGACACCGAGCACACAAGGACGCACAGAGAAAATGTTGTCACACCCGCTGCAAAATTGTTTGCCATTCGGTATGATCGGAAATCAAAATCAATCCGCAAGATCTTGAGGTAACCTATGATTAGACTGGCCAGCATCGCACTGCTCTTTGGTTTTTCTGTTATGGCATTCGCGCAAACGGCATCTCGCATGAAGAATCCAACCACGCTTCCACCCGGTTACTGGCCGCTCGAGAAGAGCCAGCCGATCATCGACAAGACGCAAACGATTCGTCTCGATCCCGGCTTGTCACAATTGACTGCAGGCGAGCGCAGTGCCGTTCAGAAGCTCCTGGAGGTTGGGAAAATCTTTCAGTCGCTCTATGAAAAGCAGAGGCATCCGGAAGCGCTCTCGTCCTATCGCGATCTAGTCCAGGTCGACAAGCGAATGGGTTCGACGACAGCGACACAAAACCTGCTGACGCTTTACCGGTTGAACCAGGGACCAATCGCAACCACGCTGGAAAACAAGCGCGAGCCGTTTCTGCCCGTTGCCGGCATCGAGCCAGGCAAGAACATGTATCCGTGGGCGGTAAAGAAACAGGATGTCGATGCCGAGCTCGCGGCGCATCCGGAGCTGCGCGACAAGTTTCTCGACCTGCGCAGCGTGGTGCGCGCAGCAACACCCCAGAACCTCTCCGAAGATCTATTGAAGCTCAAAAAATATGCGGTGGTGTCGACGCTTCATCCAGGACTTCAAGACGACTTAAGTGAATTAGCCGGAGCAAAGCGTGCTGGCTCGCGCTCAGTAGCACGGCGCACCGGTCAGAAGTTCTATGCCATACCTTATTCGCTTGCCTATGCTGACGAGTTGATGAAGGCGTACGACTTGCTGAATCAAGCGGCTGATTTGGTGGTGAAGGACGATGATGAATTCGCGCGCTACCTGCGCAATCGCGCGCGCGATCTACTTTCGGATGATTACGAGTCGGGCGATGCGGCCTGGGTGACCGGTCACTTCAAGAACTTAAACGCACAGATCGGTTCATATGAAACGTACGACGACGAACTCTACGGCGTGAAGTCATTCTTTGGTTTTAGTCTACTGGCGACGCGGCAACAGGAGACCGCTGCATTGCGTCAGGCGATGAAAGGACTCCAGGCACTGGAGGACTCGCTGCCGTACGATCATCATAAGCGTGTGCGCGAAGACATCCCGGTGGGCGTTTACGATGTGGTCGCCGACTTTGGCCAGACGCGCGGCGGCAACACCGCCACCATCCTGCCAAATGAAAGCTACCTCGCGCGCCGTTACGGCCGCACGATTCTGTTACGTGCCAACATCATGCGCGACACGAGCATTTTTGAAAGCACCGAAAAAACTCTGACCGCGGCAGTTGGCCCGGAGCAGGCGAAAGACTTAACCAATGAAGGCAATTTCTACCGCACGCTATGGCATGAAGTTGGCCATTACCTCGGGGTTGATCGAACGAAGGACAATCGCGAACTGGATGATGCGTTACAGGAAGACTCAAGCCTGCTCGAAGAAATGAAGGCAGATCTGGTTTCTTTGTACGTGGCCGAAGCGTTGCGCAAGCAGGGTTATTACACCGACGCGCAGCTAAAGAGCGTCTATGCCGGCGGTGTCCTGCGTGTGTTACAAAACAACAAGCCGCGACGCGATCAGCCTTACAACACGATGCAGCTAATGCAGTGGAATTACTTTTTGGAAAATGGGCTGCTTAGTTTTGATCAATCGAGTCACACTCTGCGCATTCACTACGACAAGTATCACAACGTAGTCGGCAAGCTGCTGGCAAAGGTTTTGGAAGTCCAGTACGGTGGCGACAAGGCAGCGGCGGATCGCTTCATCGATCAGTACACAACCTGGGATGAGAACTTGCACGGCGTGGTGGCGAAGAATATTCGCGACCAGCAGCGCTATCGTTTCCGGCTGTTCAAGTACGCAGCACTGGGGGAATAAGAGTTTTAAGACTCAGTCTCTTGAGAGTATTCGGCTATTCGGGTGCGACATCGGGGGCAATCCACCGTACGGCAAGACACTGGTAGATCACAGCCGGTGCAATTGACTCTGATCTCATCGAATGTCTCGCCACACGTTAGGCAAGCAAAATCGCCAGTTTGTGCCTCCCTGAACTGCTCACAGATAATCGTTGGATGATTACAGGTTTGCCCGCTCCAATTGTCTCTCAGTTCGTTTGCTTGAGCTGCTTGTATGGAGCCCGATTTGAGAATTCTTGAAGTGTGCCGGGCGGGGGCGAGGGCTACACTAGGATTGGTTCGCGAAT
>DATAOU010000064.1:0-7677 GCA_036265575.1 Pyrinomonadaceae bacterium | reverse complement strand
CCAGCGATGATTGCTAACTCGTCGCCGCCGATAGTCGCATCGCCAACGCGCACGATGGTCTGTTCATTACGCAACTCGCGTGTGACGAGCTTGTATGGTTTGCTGACGCGAATCGCTTCGGCGACGCCGGGGAGGTTTTCGAAATGCGCAGGATCGATGGCGCCCGGATTTCCGGTGATACCAATCGCCGTTCTGGCAGTGCCAGGCATCGGATGCGCTTTGTAGCCCAGCCCTTGAATGACGCGCACTACGGCTTGGATCTGGCCGTCCGTGGCGTCAGGTTTCATTACGATCAGCATGTTGCTTTTATACTCTGGCCTTTAAGCAAAAGTACAGTTGGCCAGCGGAAAGAACACTCCACCCGCAGCGTTCCTACATCCGTTCAGGCACTTTAATTCCCAGCGTCGCCAGTGCCGCAGTCAGCCGTTGTCGTGTAATGTCGGCAACCGCAATCAAGACCGCCCGCTTGCTTTGATCTTCTTCGGCTATGATGCGATGGCGGTGGTAGAAGAGATTAAATCCGCGCGCAAGTGTGAACGCGTACTTCGCCAGATTAGCCGGCTCGGCTGAGGCGGCGCACTGGACGATGGCTTCTTCTAACCGCTCCGCAAGCAGCAGTAGTGACCAGACTTCAGTTCCTGATTCGCCGGCCAGGGCTTCTGCAACTCGCTCCGCACTTTGCGAATCGATCGTTGTGTTTTTCAGCAACGTTGCCGCTTCGTCAACTGCCGTCGCCTCAAGCTTTCGGAAAATCGAATTGGCACGCACGGCCGCGTACTGGCAGTAAGGCCCGGTCTCGCCTTCAAATGAAAGCGCCTCATTAAAGTCGAATGCTATTACAGAATTGCGGGTGAACTTTAAAAGGAAATAGCGCAAGGCCCCGACTGCGATCTCATGTGCAGTCGCGCGTCGCTCGTCGGTCGACAATTCAGGATGGCGCTCCTCCACTTCTTTCAAAGCATCCGTTTCCAAACGATCGATCAAGTCGTCGGCTTTCACGCCCAGGCCTTTGCGCCCGCTCATTTCAATGTACGGACGCGCGCGATCTTCTTCGCTCAACTCGATGCCCAACTCCGCGCAAGCAGCCGGCGAGAGCGCCACCATTTCATAACCAAAGTGAACACTGGCGTCTGCGCCGATTTCCGGCACGAGGGCAACCACACCGCGCGCTACAATCTCCTGCGGATACGCCTGCCGGGAGTCGATCACGTTATAGACCTTCACGCCTCCGCCGAAGTTCGGTCGTGGCAGTTCCGGAAGGGTTTCGGCGTTTGGTTCAGTCGTGCTAACCCAAGTGACATGGCCGTCGGGATAGGAACGAAACGGTTTGTAGTTGAAATCCAAACCCAACCGTCCCAACTTCCACAACTGATAGGCGATGTCCTTGCCGGTGTAGGTTACAGTGCCGTTTGAGCGCACGATTATCTTGTCAGATTCATGTTCGTCAGTGCCGGTGTGCGACTCAAACGGCATGACCCAACAACCGGCGTGCTTGCCTTGCGATTCCAACCGGATAACACCTGCGGTCTTCATCAGTTCAAAGGCGCGATCCCAAAAATGCAGATGCAGAATGTCCGACTCGCGTGCCAGCAAGTCGTAACGGATATCGAGCCGCTCCATCGTGTCGAGAATGCGCGCGACATTTCGCGTGGCGACATAGTCCGCCAGTTCGGCGGTCGGATTATTGCCGGCTTCGATCGCGTGCAGCACGTCGCTCCTCAACTTCAGACGTTCGGGATTCGTCGCGCCCTCTGTGCCTTCGCGATAAAACACGCCGACGCGCGTGTAAAGATCCCAACAGTAATAATCGAAGGGTCGCTCAGGCGGCAGGGAACTATCGAGTTCTTTGATTTGCTCGAGTGTCATTTTCTCGAGTTCGGTAAATCCGACAACGACGTCAGCCACCTGTACGCCAGTGTTATCGATGTAGTTTTGCACCTCTACGCGCTCGCCCGCGGCAATAAGCACGCGGACAAACGTGTCGCCAAGCACAGCGTTGCGCACGTGACCGATGTGCGCTGCCTTGTTGGGATTGATGCTGGTGTGCTCAACCATCTTCTTGGGCCGGTCAGCCACCGTGGGACTTTCAGAAACACCCGCCGCATGTCTTCCGGCTAAGAGGGAAAGCAGCCTGGCCCGATTGAAAAACACATTAACGTAGCCGGCGCCTGCGACATCCACGCGTGCCACTTCCGCGGCGGACTCTAGTTTTGTCTTTAGCTGTTCCGCGATTGTGCGTGGCGGTACCTTCGCGCCGGTACCTTGCTTAATGAGTTTGGCCAGTTCAAATGAGACGGGAAAAGCCAGGTCGCCCAGTTCGGGGCGCGGAGGGATCTCAGCGCCAACCTGGTCGAGTTCGATGCCGAATAGTTCAAGCGCCGCGCTGCGAACGATTGCCTTTAGTTGATCCTGAAGTTGGAGAAGGGTCACTTGAATCCCAAGCTGAAAAATTTGATTGTCCGGAAAAGCGGAAAGTATAGCTTAGCGGGTTTGGAATTCGCTATCGCAACGCGATTCGCGGTGGCGTGATGTCAGTACCGCCTGCGGTAGCATGTGGATTCTGAGCTTACATTTGGCCGATTACAGACTAGCACAAACGCCCGACGCCCATCGGCAAGCGACAATCAAGACATCCACCTGCTACCGCAGGCGGTACTGACCTCGTGCCACTACGGTTGAACTCATGCCATGCTGTTGACATGAAACTAGCGGCCCCTTGTAACCATCGCCTTTGGCTTTTTCTCGCCGCGCTCTGTTAACATCGCGGGTAAATAATGAATCCTAAATAGTTAATGGACGGGCCACGGACCCCGCCCGCTTTACTATTCACGATTCACGATTCACTTTCTTATGAAGACTCTCTATTTCGACTGCTTTGCTGGAGCCAGCGGCGACATGATTCTGGGCGCGCTGGTAGCCGCCGGAGTTCATCCGCAAGAGTTGAAAGATCAACTTTCCCTGCTGGGCGTTTCCGGCTATGCAATCGATTTTGAAACTGTGAATCGTTCCGGAATCAGCGCGACCTATGCTCGCGTGCAGACCGCGCACGAACACGCGCATCGCCATCTTTCCGATATTCTAAAAATTATTTATGACTCGCGACTATCCGACAGTGTTAAGGAACGTGCTGCGAAAATCTTTTCCCGTCTCGCTGAAGCCGAAGCGCGCGTCCATAACGAGCCGATTGAAAAGATTCATTTCCATGAAGTTGGGGCGCTTGACGCCATCATCGACGTCGTAGGCGCGGCAATATGTTTTGACTTGCTTGGCATTGAGCATTTCCTGTCGTCAGCGCTGCACGTCGGCAGCGGCATGGTCGATATGGACCACGGTCGTTTTCCGGTCCCGCCGCCGGCTGTAACCGAACTGTTGAAAGGCGCGCCATTTTATTCGACCGAGATTAAAGGCGAACTGCTGACACCTACCGGCGCGGCGATCATTACCACTGTCTGCTCAGAATTCGGCGCCCTGCCGGCGCTGAAACTCGAACAGACTGGTTATGGCGCCGGCACGCGTGAATATGAAAAGTTTCCGAACGTGCTTCGCGTGTTGATCGGGGAAACCGCTGACGTTCGGCGCCATGACTTGAAACTTTGGATGCTGGAAACAAATGTCGATGACATGTCACCACAGGTTTTCGGACACGTGATGGAACGAGCATTTGAGCTGGGGGCTCTGGATTGTTACTTCACTCCCATCCAGATGAAGAAAAACCGTCCCGGCGTTCTCTTGTCGGTGTTATGTGCCGCACCCGAGCGTGACAGGTTGCGCGATCTTCTCTTTTCAGAGACAACGACGTTGGGCATTCGCAGTTACGAAGTTGAACGCCGCGCGTTGGAACGCCGCACGGTGCGAGTGGAAACGCAGTATGGACCGATTGATGTTAAAGTAGCGCAACTCAACGGTCACATACTCAAGGAGATGCCCGAGTACGAGCAGTGCCGGCAAGCGGCGCGCGATGCGAATGTGCCGCTGCGGCTCGTGGAAGACGCGGCGCGAAACGCCTTCGCCAAAAGCGCGAAGTAAAGAATGGCCACAAAACTTACCGAGCAGATGAACAACGACAGCCCGCAGGGTGAACGTCCTGAGGTGGACCTCGAACTGATCGCGCAAGGAGTGCGCTTGATTCTTGAAGGCCTCGGCGAAGATCCGGCTCGCGCTGGCTTGCAGGAAACTCCCCGGCGCGTGGCCGAGATGTATGCCGAGCTGACTTCCGGCATGCGCGAAGACCCGGCACAGCACGTGGTGCCATTGCCCGGCGATAAACATGACGAGATGGTGATCGTCAAAGACATCAGCATTGCCTCGATGTGCGAACATCATCTCGCGCCTTTCGTCGGCAAATGTCACATCGCGTACATTCCACGCGATGGACGCATTCTCGGAATTTCAAAACTGGCACGTCTGGCTGAAACATTTTCGCGGCGCCTGCAGCTCCAGGAGCGTTTGACGACGGATATCGCAAACACATTATTCGAAGGGTTAAAGCCCATTGGCGTGATGGTAGTTATTGAAGCATCGCATACGTGCATGACGCTGCGCGGCGTCAGAAAAGCCGACGCCAAAACAATCACCTCGGCGGTGCTCGGCGGTTTTCGTACTGACCCACGCACGCGCGCAGAAGCGATGGCCCTTATAACAGGCAAGGAGTGAGAAGCACATGCAAAGACTATCGATGACGTTTCGAATCTTGATCGTGGCAACGCTGATCAGCGCGCTCTCTTTTAGTAGTTATTCACAAAAGCGTGGGCGAACGAATATTGCTCTCAATGAAGACGCAATGCGCGCTCATGTTCGCTATTTAGCGAGCGATTTGTTGGAAGGTCGCGGCACCGGGGCTCGCGGTGGCGAGCTCGCCGCCGGCTACATCGCGGCGGAATTGGAAGCGCTGGGAGTAAAGGGCGCCGGACCGAATGGCAGTTTCTTTCAACCAGTCTCGCTGGTTGGAGTGAAAGCTGATCCGGACACCAAGTTGGTCGTTTCGGGAAAGAACGGCAAAGAGACTTTTAAGTTTGCCGACGATTACGTCGCGTTTACGGGGGCCCAAACCGAAGACGTTGACGTCGATGCGGATTTGATTTTCGTCGGCTATGGCATCAACGCTCCAGAGCAAAAGTGGAACGATTACAAGGGCGCCGATTCGGATTATCGAGGCAAGATTCTGGTGATGATGGTGAACGATCCGCCGGCAACAACAGCCGAGCCAAATCTTTTCGGCGGCAGAGCCCTGACCTATTACGGTCGCTGGACCTACAAGTATGAAGAAGCTGCACGTCGGGGCGCGGCAGGTGTGATCCTGCTGCACACCGACGAGTCCGCCGGTTATCCCTGGAGCGTGGTGCGCACTTCCAATGGTTCGTGGCGTTTCGATATTGCACGCACTGCAGGTGACCCGACGCCATTTCTGAATTTGCGTTCGTGGGTAACGAACGAGACGGGTCAAAAAATCATGAAGCTGGCCGGCTACGACCTGGCTGACCTGCGAGCGAAGGCAGCATCGCGTGATTTCCAACCGGTGAAACTAAATCTCAAGGGAAAGATCAATCTTAAAAGCGAACTAAAACGCGTCGAAGCGCCAAACGTGGTCGGCATTTTGCCCGGAAGCGATCCGAAACTGCGCGACGAGTACGTAGTCTACTCGGCGCATTGGGACCATTTCGGCATAGGTGCCCCGGACAAAACCGGCGACACGATTTACAACGGCGCGGTGGATAACGCGACCGGTTGCGCCGCGATACTCGCGATTGCGGAAGCGCTGGCAAAGTTACCGCCGGCGCAGCGGCCGCGCCGTTCAAGCTTGTTCCTGTTTCCAACCGCAGAAGAGCAGGGATTGCTGGGCGCCGAATGGTATTCAAGACATCCTATCGTGCCAGTCGAGAAAACTGCGGCGAATGTAAATTTGGATTCGATGAATATGTTGGGAGTGACGCGCGATTTCACGCCGCTGGGCGCTGAGCGTTCGAGTCTGGAAGCTGTGGTCCAGGCCGTGGCGCGCGATCGCGGCATGCGCATCTCGCCGGATTCGCGGCCGGAACAGGGTTCGTTCTACCGTTCCGATCATTTCCCATTCGCGAAGGTCGGCGTGCCATCGATTAGTTTGAAGGAGGGCGACGATTTCGTGGGCCATCCAAAGGGTTGGGGCGAGCAGGAGTTCAAGATTTACAACACGCAGCACTACCATCAACCGTCTGACTCATTCGATCCAAACTGGAACTACGCGGGCATGATTCAGGAGACATCGATTGCGATGGATATCGGGATGCGCATCGCCAACGATCCAGCGATGCCGCGGTTTAAGCCAACGGATGAGTTCGCGAAGAACAGTAAACGGTGAGTGAGGGAAGAGACTAAAATATTTATCATTCATCATTTGACATCGATCATTTGTCATTAAGGACTTTGCCATTCTCAGCAAGCGCTAACGGCTCTGCCGTCTGATGTGCGGAAGGGCTTTGCCCTTCCGGCGATCAAATTATCGAGCAGGGCTATGCCCTGGTATTTACGTGTCTTGATATTCAAACTGGGGCACAGCCCCATTAGTCTTGAAAGATCTCGGAAGGGCCAAGCCCTTCCGCACATCAGACGGCGTAGCCGAAAAGGGAAAACGGACTTATGCCGCTTTTTTTGAGCGGGACCTACAAGGTATGAACCAAGATTATGTAAACCGAGCGCAAATGGCTTATGAGTTGGTGGATGCCCAAGAACAGTTGAATGAGATTGTCGAACGCTTTACTCCGGATGCCGAAATCAGTGAAAGCGATCTTCGTGTGTGGTTTGCGCACCTCTACGGGCACCTCAACAGTGCTTGGAATACGCGGCATTGCTCGGCACAAGATCATGATTTAGCGGATGGGAAACAATTAGACAAATGGAAACAATTCCCAACCGATATCGATCCCATTTGAATGCTTTGCGAATGACCGGAAAGCCCAGACGTTGCACTTTCGCCAAATGACAAATGAGAAATGTCAAATGATGAATGGTAAATGCTTTTCCAACCACGCTCGGTTGAGTTGATGCAACTTCCCGATGAACACCTTCTACGTCACCACACCAATCTACTACGCCAACAGCCTGCCGCATCTGGGTCACCTTTATACGATGATCGTTGCGGACGCGATCGCGCGTCACAAACGGCAGCAGGGAATTGAAACGTTCTTTCTCACCGGTACTGACGAGCACGGCATCAACATCGAGCGCGCTGCCGAGCGAAACAATCGCACTCCCAAAGAGCAAGCTGATTACGTTGTCAGTTATTTCAAAAAGATGACTGCCGAGTTCGGCCTGGACACCGAACACGGCGGCTATGACATTTTCATGCGCACCAGCGAGCCGTTTCACTACGAAGGCGTTAGTGAATTTTGGCGGCGCGCCGCGCGAGCCAAAACTCCCAAGGGCAATGACGCGATCTACAAAGGTCACTATGAAGGTTGGTTTTGCGCCGCATGTGCTGCGTATAAAACTGAAGACGAATATGCGAAGCCGCAAAACGCGGGCGACCCGCCGACCTGTCTGATTCACGACATTGCTCTCGACCGGATATCCGAAGACAGCTATTTCTTTCGGCTGTCTGATTACGGCGATGCTTTGCTCGAACTCTACGAATCACGGCCTGACTTTGTGCAACCGGAAACGCGCCGGAATGAAGTGACCAGCTTTGTCCGCGGCGGCCTACAG
>DATAOU010000063.1:0-14353 GCA_036265575.1 Pyrinomonadaceae bacterium | reverse complement strand
GCGTCAGTTTCCGAGTAACAAACAGCGATTACTTCATTATCGAAGGCGATGAATACGACACGGCCTATTTCGATAAGGGCCCGAAGTTTATGCATTACCTGCCGGAAATCGCGATCGTCAATAACATAGAGTTTGACCACGCCGATATTTATCCAAACCTGGATGCCGTTAAACTTGCGTTTCGACGATTGATGAATCTTGTGCCGGCGAATGGTCGCTTGATTGCGGGCTGGGACAGCCCTCACGTTCGCGAGGTTGTCGCCGCAATGGGCCAGAAACTGTTTACTCAAGTGGAGACGTTTGGCACTGCCGAGGATGCTAAATGGCGGGTGACGAAGGCCGACTTCTCGTCCGAGTTAAGTAAGTTCAACGTCACGCGCGAAGGCCATCCCTGGGGCGAGTTTCAAACCCCGCTTATCGGCGAATTCAACTTGTTAAATTGTCTGGCAGTGATCATTGCTGCTGACGCGTGGGGCATTGACCGCGACACAATTCGTGAGGCGCTCGCCACTTTCAAGAACGTTCGCCGTCGCGCCGAGGTAAGAGGCGAGGAAAAAGGCGTCACAGTTATTGATGACTTCGCTCATCATCCGACAGCGGTGCGTGAGACGCTGCGTGGACTGCGAAATCGTTATCCCTCGCGCCGGCTAATCGCCGTGTTTGAACCGCGCTCGTGGTCGTCACGCCTGGCAGTTTTTCAGGACCAATATGCGAATGCTTTTGTGGATGCGGATTACGTTCTGCTCGCCAGCGTGTTTGACAGTCAAAAGGTGTTGGAAAAAGGAAAGACACTCGACACCCGCAAACTAATCGCGGACATAGCGAAACAGGACAAGCCGGCTCTGGCGCTGGCGAACGCCGCTGACATTATCGAACACCTGCGTCCGCGACTTCGCGAGGGGGACGTGCTGGCGATTATGTCGAATGGAGGATTTGACGGCATCCACGAAAAACTTCTCGCGGTGCTAAAGGAAGAGCGGCAGTAAACCCCTCAATCGCAGAAGTTGGAAGACTTATCAGGAGGGACTATGTCGATTTCAACTACCTTCTTATCCAATCTTGCAGCGCTATTTCTTGCCCCTGCGTTCGGATCAGGTTCAATGTAAAACTGAATGCCGGGGTATTCATGGATATCTACTTGCTCGCCACCGCTCGGTTCCCCGTAAAGCCGGAAAACATCCCGCAGAGTACTCTGGCCGATAGTTATTCCCTTGTTGCTAACACCGTGATGCAGCTCAATTAAAAACAATTTCTTCTTTTCATCCTTATGACAATAATAGAAGGCGAGTCCCAGATCTGCGTAATCCATTCTGTACGAATAGTCATTCTTGTTGATTAGGTCGTACTTCTTTCCATACCGAGCTTCGACGTCGGCCGCTGTGGAAACGCCAAGCAATAACTCACCGAGTCCGATCCCATCCTTAATGGCTGCCACGTGCGGTTGAGTTTGCGAAATGACGCTGGGCGCGTGAACACTAACGACCAGGATCAGAAGCAATGCCAGGAGAGCCAGGCGGCGCATAAATTTTTCTCTATTTGATTTCACCAAAAGCATTCTCCAGTACTGTGATTTAGGATTGCTCCCTGGAATCGGAGGTTCTTTTTGCTTCAGAAGCTACCAGCAAAGGCACTGGAACCATTTGACCCTTTCCCTTTGCCTGCGAAATGGTTACTCGCGAACTAAGCACGCGCCTGAGGCGGGCCGGCAAGAACTTGCCTGCGAGCAACGCTGTAGCGTTGATGAGTTCAACCACATCACCACCACCGCTCCAATGTTCGCGGACTACTCTTGGATCCGTTTGGTCCAACAGCCTGAGTAGCGTTAGAGCGATCAGGTAGGCATCATCAACCTGGCCGACAAACGGAATCATGTCGGGGATCAAATCAAACGGGATGAGCGCATAAACAATAGCCCCAGCCAGCAACGCCCGTTCCGTTGTTGGCACCCGCGAGTCCGTCAATAGACGCGCACACAGCAACACCATGTTGGGGATAAAAAGCAGCAGGTTTTTTAGTCGCCGCCGGGCAAATAAAGCTGACATTGCACCTCCGCTAAACTACTTTGCCTTGGATTAACAGATTTGATTGTTAAGTTACCACGACTTTAGGTCAGTAGGTAATCTCGATGCTTAGCGAAGTATTTCCGCACGCTCTGGCCAACAATCAGCGGTCATTTCAACGGGCTTGGATTTTCTTCACTTTCGTAGCAGCACGTTAGCTGCACCTGTTAATACTTGTTCTCTTTGGCCGGGTTCGCTAGACTCACTTTTCTTGTACAACCTGCAAGCGATCTCTTTCTCTATGGACATTCTCGAACGTATTCGCCAACGCGCCGCTTCGCGGCCTCAGCATATCGTGCTCCCGGAAGGAAACGACCCGCGCACCGTAAAAGCCGCAGCACTCTGCGCGAGCCAGCGACTGGCGCGCATAACATTGCTCGGGGACGACGCAAAAATTCGTGAGACGGCGCAACGCGAGGGCGCAGACCTCGGCGGCGTGACAGTGTTGGACCACCGGCGGGCGCCGGATTTCGAAAAGATGGTAGGGATCTTCCACGAGCTGCGCCGCGCCAAGGGACTGATGGCCGATGAAGCGCGCACGTTGATGAACGATCCGCTTTACTACGGCAACATGTTGGTCCGACTGGGCCAGGCAGATGGCTCGGTTGCCGGCGCCACAAATACAACTTCGCATACCGTGCGCGCGGCGCTGCATTGCATTGGTGTTCGCTCCGGATTCAAACTGGTGTCCAGTTTCTTTTTGATGGCTTTGCGCGACACTCGCTTCGGCAATGATGGCGCGATGATCTATGCCGATTGTGGCGTTGTCATTGAACCATCCGCAGCAGAGCTGGCCGAGATTGCGATCGCGTCCGCCGACTCATGTCGCGCTTTGTTGGGCGCCACCCCGCGCGTCGCGATGCTTTCCTTCTCGACCAAAGGCAGCGCAAAACATAAGTTAGTGGACAAAGTCGTGGAAGCGACGCGCACGGTTAGGGCCCGCGCGCCCCAACTGGAAATTGATGGCGAACTACAGGCCGATGCGGCGCTGGTGCCCGCGGTCGCGGAATCAAAGGCGCCCGGCTCGCCCATTTCGGGGCGCGCAAATGTTTTGATCTTCCCCGATCTGCAGTCCGGCAACATCGCCTACAAACTTACTGAAAGATTGGCCGGAGCTACGGCCATCGGTCCCATTCTTCAAGGATTGGACAAGCCAGCCAACGATTTGTCGCGCGGTTGTAAAGCGGAAGATATTGTCGATGCCGTGGCGATCACCGCAGTGCAATCACAAGCAAGACAAGCGGCCGTCTAAGTCACTACTTAAGAATTCGGTAAGCAAGGGGGCCCAACTAATTTCGATAAGGTGTCTTTAAGGCAACATCGAAGCAGGCCTGAATTGCATCCTATCCTGGCAAAAGTAATGTCTTGAAAGGCGGATTCATGGCTCATAAATTGATCCCGGTTTTGTCTTTTGTTTTTCTGGCTGCCGTTTCCCTTCAAGCTCAACAACCAAATCCGGTCCCCTCTCCAACTCCTCAGGAAGAGCCCGTTCGCGTTTTTACAGAAGAAGTACGTTTGCCAATCGTGGCTGTGGACCAATACGGCCATTACGATCCTTCGGTGGTGCCGGACGATATCCTGGTTCTTGAGGAGGGCATCGCCCAGCAAATCAGAAGCGTGCGACACATTCCAGCGAATGTCGTGCTCGTACTCGATACTGGGGGAGAATTGAGCGGGTTGGGAGGATTCTCCAAAAAGACCGGTCTTACACGAGATGTAGCTGAGGCCTTCGTCAACCATCTCCCAGCTAATACCTGGATCACGACAATGCAGTTTAATAATAAAGTCGAGTTGTTACAGCCATGGTCGCAGGATCGGGAAGCACTTCTTAAGGCGCTGAAAACTAAACTGTCGTCAGGCAAGCGTGCGCGTTTTGCGGATGCGATCGTTGCCGCCGCCGACCAACTGAAAGATCGTCCCGAAGGGAGCCGGCACGTCGTTTTCATAACTGATGGTGTGGAAACCCCTGGGGGAAAAACCGACAAGGCCCAGGCTCTTAAACGGCTCGCGGCTACCCGCGCCACCGTTCATGTCATTAGCTACACGGAATTTGTGCTGCAGAAGGATGAGAAAAAAAATCCCCCGTTTGAAGCGGGACAGCTGCCCACCAGTCACGATCCAATTTCGAATAACGATCCGACCATGCCGCCAGGTCAAACGCGCAGTCCAACTTACGGTGTGACCTTCCGCTTCGATCCCGCCATGCGCCGGCAGCGAAAGGCTTACGAGGCTGCTGTAAGAAAAAGCGAGCAGGCGCTGACCGCGCTGGCCGACGAAACTGGTGGCCGAATTTACTTGCCGACAGCAAGCGAAGAGATGATTGCACAAGCCCGTGAGGCGGCCCGCGAGATTGGTTCAGAATATGTCGTGACCTATCGTCCCAAGCGACCGCTCGCTTCTGCGCCCAAAGGGGAATACCGGCGCATCGAAGTCGCCTCCCGTCGTGTCGGCTTGACCTTGCGTTCGCGGCGCGGTTACGTCGTGCCTTCGCAACCCTGAGTCGGAAGTCAGAGGACAGAGGTCAGAAGTCAGAGGTCAGAGGTCAGGCCTAAAATGAAAAGAGGTCAGAGGTCAGAGGTCAGAGCTCAGAGGTCAGAGGTCAGGCCTAAAATGAAAAGAGGTCAGTGTCAAACAAGAATTGTCTAACATCTGACCTCTAAGCTCTGACGTCTGACCTGTGACCTCTGACCTCTGACCTCTGACTTCTGACCTCTGTCCTCTGACCTCTGTCCTCTGTCCTCCGTCCTCTGACGTCTGCTTCGTCCGCTAGCTAACAACCGCCTCAAGTTGCGATTCAAGCATCTGTATCATGCGGTGCACCTCAATATTGTCTTCTTTCTTCACCAAAGACTGAGCATGCAGCACTTCCCAATCCTGTTTCGGCACACGATGAAAAGCCTCCACTACTTTCGGGTCAAACTGAGTACCGGCCCACTCATCGAGTTCTTTCGCGGCCGCTTCATATGATTTGCCTTTGCGGTACACGCGGTCGCTGGTCATCGCGTCGAACGCATCTGCCACCGAAAAAATGCGAGCGCATAAGTCAATATCTTCACCGCGCAAGCCCAACGGATAACCAGAACCGTCCCACTTTTCGTGATGCTGGGCAACGACTCGTGCAGCGCCTTCAAGAAAATGTATGCCGCGCAAAATCTGCTGCCCGTGGGAGGGATGTTCGCGCATGCGCACCCATTCGGCATCAGTCAGTTTTGCCGGTTTTCGCAAAATTGAATCGGGCACTCCGATCTTCCCAATGTCATGCAACAAAGATCCAAACTCGAGTGCCTTAATGCGTTGGTTGTCGAGTCCATATTCGCGTCCCAGCCTTAAGCTGTAAGTCACCACACGTTCCGAGTGACCGTGCGTTTCCAGGTCTCTGGTCTCAAGCGCGGCAGTCAGCGCTTTCAAGGTTGAGCGATACGCATCTTCAAGCGAATTCAAGGCGTCATCCAGTTCGGCCGTGCGTTGCTCAACAAGTTCTTCTAAATGCCCTTCATAGCGCTCCTTGGCAACAATCAACTCCTGATGCTCGAGCGCGCGTTTCACCACTGCCTCCACCTGTCGCAGGTCAAACGGTTTCATAACGTAATCAAAGGCCCCGAGCCGCAAGGCGCCGATGGCGCTCTCAACAGTCTGCATCCCGCTGATCATCACCACCACTGTGTTGGGCGCCATACTCTTAACTTGCGGAATCATGTCAAGGCCGCTCATGCCAGGCATAGTGATGTCGCTGATTACCAGCTCATACTCGGACGCCAGCAGGCGCTCAAGGGCCTCTTCAGCCGAGCCTGCGGTCATGCAGTAGTAGTCGGCGCTGAATAGATCGGAAAGTATTGACGTTATTTCCGGTTCGTCATCGACTATCAGAATCCGGGACTTCACAGTAGTAGACATTTGTTCCGACTCCTTCAGAAAGGGGGATTGGCCTCGAGAGGGATTTACGAAGGGCTTCGAGGGGGCGAGAAGAAAATAGTTCCGCACTGGGAACCGGAGGCCATTCTACAGGGTTTACTAAGTAGTGGCAAACATGTTTTTACACGGGTTTAATTGGCGCATTTAGTGCGGTTATAGGCTCCCCAATAGCGTGCGTTTCAGCCGGTTTGTGAGGGGTGGCTTTGCCTGCAATATGAAACCGGCGCGTCACCGCTTTTGTAACTCCGGGCCATGAACGGCAGCGGCGATTTGATCGAACGGGACGGAGCAGATTAGGAAACGCAAGGGAGAGTCGACCATTGCAAGGACACGGCGACTGACAGCTTCAGACCTGGCGGCCGCGTGGGCTTTCGGCGTTAGAGCTGTCGCAAAGGATTTGAAGAGTTATGGTGCCGGAGGTCGGACTCGAACCGACATGAGTTTGACCTCGCCAGATTTTGAGTCTGGTGCGTATACCAATTTCGCCACTCCGGCTTTCGGGGAAAAGAATAATAAGTCTTGCAGTCAGGAATTCGCAATCGCGTAGGCGCCGGCGCGTTATTTTGGGACCACGGTTACCGAAGTACTCTGCCTTTGAGAAGTCTTTTCCTCGTTCGGCGAATAGTAGCCGTTGTAACCATAGTGATAGTAATAGTCGTTGCCCATTCGCATTTCAGCCTTATTCAACACCACACCAATAATCTTGGCGCCGATTTCGTGAAGCATCTGTCGCGCGCGCTTGACGACCTGGCGTGACGTCTTGCCTCCATGGACCACCAACAACACACCGTCCACCAGGGCAGAAATGAGTACGCCGTCAGTGAATGAAGCGATGGGTGGGGAATCAATCACCACGTAGTTAAAGTTATTGCCTACCACTTCCAGCAATCGCTTCATCTGGGAAGAACCAAGTAACTCGGCGGGGTTCGGGGGAATGGCCCCGGAGCTCAACAGATAGATGTTCGAGTCCTGGTATCTCTTGATCTTCGAGAGCACATCATGCTCGGTCATGTCACTTGACAGAATCGCGCTCAGTCCATCGTCGTTGCTCATGTCCAGCACCTGGTGCAAACGAGGACGGCGCATGTCGGCGTCAATTATCAAAACCTGGGCGCCGGTTTGAGCGAGCACGGTGGCAGTATTAATTACGGTCGTCGTTTTGCCCTCAGCGGGCACGCTGGAAGTAACTAACAAGCTCTTCGGCGCTCTGCCCGGGGTGGATAAGAGAATTGAAGTACGCAGGTGCTTATAAGCTTCGGCTTGAACTGTTGAACCGGTATTGGTAAGCAGCAACTCAGGGCTGGCTCCGTGACCGTTCGTGCGTTGCAAGGCACGGGCGATCGGCAGGAGGCGCTGTCTTGCCCGGCCGGCGATGGGAATGATTGCCAGCGACGGTAGCCGCAATCCGGTTTCGACGTCGCGCGAATCCTTGACCGTGTCGTCCAGGTATTCAAGGAACAGTGCCAGCGCAATCCCGAACGCGACGGCCAACACGACCGCCAACATCACCGCCTGCATGCGCCTGGGACCGATTGGTCCTTTCGGCACGTTGGCGTAATCGACGACGTGGATATTGTTTGGCGTGCCCGCCATGGTTACGTCATTCTCTTTCGAGCGCTGCATCAAGCCCGCCAGCAAGCCTTTGTTCGTCTCAATTTCCTGTTTGAGAATGTTGTAGTTGATGGCCGCCTGGTTCTGCTGCACCGTTTCGGCGCGCTGTTTGTTGAAAGAATCGCGCAGCGTCTTCTCGCGCTCGAGCGCCTTGCGATAATTGACTTCCAGGTTGGTGGTAATTACCTGCTTGGCGCTGCCGCGCGTGTCGGCCAGCTGTTTCTCCAGCGTGGCAATTTGCTGTGTTACATCTTTTACTTCCGGCGATTCTTCGGTATCGGTCAACAATAACTGCGCGCGTTTCTGGCGCAGCTCACTGAGACGCGATTTGAGTTCGGCGATCTGTTTGTCGCTGACTTCCGCGTTTGCTTCCGTAGCGCCCGGCAACTGGGTGGTGCGATAGGCGGCTTCCGCGAGGCCCCGATCGTTCTCAGCTTCCAGTAGTTCTTTGTTCAAGCCAGCGAGGCGCTCGACTACTGTGTTCTGGCTGGCGTCGAGCGAAAGAATCTCATGACTTTGGGCATAGTTGACCAACTGCTCTTCGCCGCTGCGAATTTGTGATTGCAACTCCGCGATGCGTTTTTGCAAATACGAGCCGGCCAGGCTGTTCGTCTTGGTTTTGACTTCGAGATTCCAGAGCGCAAAAGCGTCGGCCAGGGCGTTGATCACTTTGGTCGCAACAACCGGATCGGTATGCGTTGCGCGAAGGTCAATCAAATACGTCTTCTTCACTTGCTCGACGTCAACCATTCCCTGAAGCGATTCGACGTAAGGCGTTAACCGCTCGACTTCGGCCGGATCGTCTGGCGACAAACTGTTACCCGCAAGCACCGGCTCGCTGGTTTGGGGCAATACGGTTTGATTTTTTGGTGCCTGCGATTTCTTTCCCAGCCCAAACATGCTCAAAAGACTCGACCAGGTCGAGCGGCTTTCAGGCTGTCCATCCAAAAAAGACCGGTTGTGTTCGAGATCAAGATTTCTGGCGACTCGTCGCAGCAATGTGGGGCTAGTGAGAATCTGCACCTGAGTATTAAAGAACTCAGGTTCCATGTACGTGTTCTCGGGATAGTAAGATTCGCCTCGTGACGCACCCAACGCCGGGCTATACGTCTCGGCGCTGACCTGCACGCGCGCACGTGCCTGATAGATGTCGGGTTGCCGGGCTTGCCGCAGTGCGGTGATGGCGCCGACGATTAAGGCCAGGCCTATGATCAGCCACAAACGCTTGCGGATCGTCTTCCAGTAATCGCGCAAGTGCATTTCGCCTTCCGGCGTGGCTTCTTCGCCGTAGGTAACAATAGGCGGATTTGAATGGCCATTGCGCGCCGACCCATTCGACTGCTCCAGCGCCGAATTCTTTAGGATAATTTCAAGAGCCTTGGATAAATCAGAGGGTTCGTTCATTGGGACGATGTCTATCTGTTGTTAGTCTTTAAAGCCGATGACTAGCGGAATTCCTAGGCACCCGGCAACCGAGCTGGTGAGCTTATCTTTGCCGGATTTTGTGGAACACCAAACTGCAGTTTAGTTGGCGGGTGAAGTTTACACGGAGAGCGGCGCAGAGCCAAGTGCCCTCGCGTCCGCATAATTTGGTCGGATTAGCGCCGGGGGAACAGGCGCGGATTTACCATCATCATTTACATTCTTACCTCTGATTGGAACAGCCCGGGTTCCTTAGCGCCCGCTTGGGCCGGTTGCCACTGAAGAATGGAAATGTTCAATGATAAATGATAAATCCGTGTTCTAGCCCTCGGGGACACGACTGAAAGCCGTTCACCGAACGCGCATTGTCGGGTCGCCCAGCAGAATCCAGGTCCGTCGCACATCCAAATCCGACGTGGCCAATTTGGCTTGCCGTGTCGCTTCGCCGAGACGCAGCGGCTGGCCGCCGAACAATAGCCGGTAGAACTGCGAATCCATCGCAAACTGCGGACCCGTTGAGGTGAATCCCGACGAGGCCCAGACCGCAACTGCCCCACCATTGGGAGCTTTCAATACTGACTCCCCGAGACTGTCGACGTACGCGTCATGCGCGTAGCCATTCAAGCAAGTCATCATCAAATAGATTGACGAACGGTTCGTGTTATTCAACGTGCCGGCAAGATCTGAATCGAGAAGGCCCGCTCCGGTCCATACTCTGACCGAGCCATGACCATAGAAGTTAACTAGAATCGGCCCCTCATTCAGCGCATCCAGCAACTGGCCGCGCATCAGATCATCGTTTCCAATAGCGGCGCGGTTCAGCGCCTGCTTGGCTACTTCGGCCGGCAATAACGCGCTGGTTTGTGCGCTCTGGTTTTCAAAGCCGTTGTCTGCAACCATCACTGCGCCGCGCAAGGGTGCGTTCAGTTCCCTCTCCTGTTCGTAGGCCAGGATCTTGGAAACCATCAAACTAACTTCCGCTGCTGTGCGGCCCGGGAGACGCCCGAGTGCCATCTCTGCTCGTCCCAGCCCGGTGAAATCCACCAGCCAATCGTCAGAAGCAGTCTCCATGTATTTCGTGTCGAGCAGTTTAGTCGGCACAAAATCGTTGGCGCCCTGGTCCATGAAGTTGCGCGGATCCCAACTGCTGTCTCCGACGAGCAATAGGTAGCCCGGTTTGCGCGCCCAGGTTGCGGCGGCATTCATCAAGAATGCCTTTATTGCCGCCGGAGTATGCGCTCCGTAGCTGAATTCGTCGTAGACATCTTCAACGTCAACTAGAGCAACGCTCAAGCCCTGATCGCGACGCAAAGCAGCTAGCGGCTCGATTACCTGCCGAAAATCCTGGTGCGTGATGATCACCAGATCCGCGCCGTTTGCGACGGCGTTCCAGTTCGAAGGCTTGTTCGCTGTGATTAAGGCCGGATGGGCTGCGTCGTCAATGGCGAAAGCGATTAACGTGCGCGTGTTGTTGCCCAATGCCTGAACCTTGATTGAGTAACCTATGCCTGACGGGGTGCCGGAACTGGACAGCTCGACTGGCGAATCCGGATCCGTGATGTCGACCACGCGAATGTTCGCCGTGGAAAATCCGTCAACGCGGACCACGCCGCCGCCGGGCGCAGTGAACCGCAACGCGTTGTTGTCGGCTTTGTATTGGTGCGCATACGTCAGCCGCACATAGTCAACGAAACTTATGTCAGCGTCGCCGTTCGCACTACAAAGCGAAACAGTGTTGTCCCCTTCGCGCAACAAGGTGCGGTTGACCGCGAAGGTCGCGATTGCATGCGCGGAAGCACCAAACGTCATGCTGCCAAGGTTAGTTCCGTTAAGCATGAGGTGCACTTCGTGTGCTTGCGCTGTCAAACCCTGCAAGGCAACTTCCAACTGAACCGGCATTGCCGATTCGCCGTCGAAATTTTTGACTGCCAAAGTTTGCTGCGTCGGCTCCGTAAAGATGGGCGCGCCGAAAATGTTGTCACCGTCACCATTCAAGAGGCGTGGCAAATAAGTTAGTTTCTCGCGACGCTCGGCGGTGAAGGGGAAACTTCGCAGGCCCGCAGTTTCCGGCCAATTCTGATCGGCCATCTTGATCTTGTTGCGCTTGGCGATAATGCGCTTACCCTCTGTGGTTCCATTCACCAGCCAGTAAGTGCGCGTGTCGGTCGTTTGGGTATCGAGCGCGACACCGTAAAACTCCAGCGTGTCGTTGCTGTTCAGGCGCGCGCCTTCCGCGCTCAAACGCACCGGCACTTCTTCGCCATCGACGTACAACTGCAACAGTCGCGCATCGGAAGCTGGATCGAACCCTGCGGCCATCAGCTCTGGTTGCGTCACCTGGTACCAACCAGTTTGCCGCACCTCAAATTTGATCGCGTTGCCGCCGGCGATTGCCTGTTGTTTGGCGAGCGATTGCGATTTAGGCGTCTCACTGCGAGCCCTCGCTGGCATTAGTGCGGGCCAGCCAGTCGCATCCTCGTTCCCCGCGTTAGTTGCCAACAATTTTCCGAGCTCGTTCAACAACAGCGCTCGCTGCCGTTTTGGTGAAATGCTGTTACGCGAACCACCAGAAGGATAGATTGGCCCATGCGTTTGGCGGCTGGAGTCGAGGTCGATAGCCTCGAGGTAATAAGCCGTGTCTGCTGTGCCTTGTGAATCGAACCAGGAGTACGAGAACCCGGCAGTTAGTCGATTGCCCTGGCCTACAGTCAAGGCAGAACCCGCAACGATCGAGGGTGTGACGCGCGTGCGTTTGCCGTTCTGCTCGCGATAGATGCAGTAACCAAGGTTGTCAACTTCGAATCCACTCTCCCAGTTTAACTGCACACCATCAGCAAAACTGACGGCATTGACCTTCGAAAGTTTCACCGCGGTCGGGCCCGGACCGGGGACGATTTCACCGTCCGAAAGGATCACCGCGGGATAACTATTTGTGCCGTCGTAAAAAGAAATTTGTGCTAATTGGCCTGCGGTCAATCCCGTTGCATCTGATCCGACAAAAATCCTACCTGAAGTACCCGATGTCCCGTTGTAGCCTCCAGTCCATCCGGTAATGACTAACTTTGTCGCAGCCGTCCAGGAAATGGCTTCGCTGTCTGCGAAGGTTAAAATGTGGCTACCTGTGGCTAACGCAATCACCGAGTGACCTGTCAGATTTAGTGTGCCCACTGTCTCTGTAAAGCCTGCGGATGCGCCGGTACTAAAAGTTCCTCCATTCAAAACCACATTGCTCGCATCGGCCAACACCTCAGAGGCTCCAAGTCTTAGTGTAGAGCCGCTAATCGTCGTCGTGCCCGTATAGGTATTCGCACCCGAGAGCGTTAAGACGCCTGTTCCCGCGCCTTGGAGCGTGAGATTTGATCCATTGCCATTCTTGATAACGACAGGGATTACGATTCCACCGCTACCATCAATATTGATGACGTTGTTGCTAGCGTTGCCGAGCGCCAGAGAAAGCGTATTAGGGGTACTTTGCCCGTTGTTAGCCTGGAGTGTAAGGGTGCCTGAATCGCTGGTGCGCAGAATGCTATTCGCAACTGTATTAACTGGTGCTCCGTTGAGAGTAAGCACAAAGCTGCTTCCAACCGTGCCACTCGCGCCAATCGCGCGATTGGCTGTACTGGTAAAATTTATTGCTCCTAGAAAATAAGTCGTACCACTGATGCCGATTGGCGGGTTAGTGCCCGTCGCGGGAATCGTCGCTATGTCGATGTTAGTGGTGCTCCCGGTTGAGCCAGGCACAGCTCCCCCGACCCAGTTGGTAGTGGTAGTCCATGCCGTGTTGTTGCCGGTTGCTCCGCCACTCCAGGTTTGACTTGCACCCTGGACAACGAAAACAACGGTCGCAACTGTGACCAGCACTATCCACGCACAGATGGTGACTCTCCTCGTCAACCGTACCACTGAGGGCAGATGTGAAATGCGAGTTGAGAAGTGGCTTTTTTCAAATCGGTACCTGGTTTTTGAGTTAGTGAAATTGGCCGGCATAATTTTTCTTCCCCTCTCAGCAAAATTATTCTTAGCGCCCGACGAATAAACTAGGTACACCTCGGCAATCCCGAGCAGCCAGGCACAGACGTGGAGCATGTTCCACAACACTCAATCGGCGAACTGCAGGGGTCACAATGAATTCCGCAGGAGGCTGCAGCTTCCGCCGGCGTAGGTGCAGTTATTGCGGTCACGACGGGGATTGCGATTGCGGCGCCGAAACCAACGCGCCGGACCGCTTCGCGCCGCGAGATTTTCGCCATCTCCGAAATCGGCGCGGTAAATGTTTTGTGGTTGGTTTTTTCCAGCAGGTGCGCGCGACGCAGCCGATCCATCGCGAGGCGCACGACTTGTTCAAATTGTTCGCGCTCTTCGTTAGAAGGAACTATTTGATCGATACCACTCCCCGCTTCGACTTTCCTTGCCACCTCACCTTTGTGCCTCCAGCTCATGGCCCAGCGTTCACTGATTTCTCTAACACTGGACCGGCCGTCGCAAAGATTCCAAATCGTGGCTGCAGTTTCGTTGAGGCAGTGGGCCCGGTCGCGTGCACGATCGTAGATAAGCAGTTCACCGTCTATTTCTTTGCTGATGATTCCCTCGCTGCGAGCTTTCGGCAGGAATGCGCACAAGTCAGTTCTCATATGACTTCCTTTTAGTGAATTGAAGTGCGGCGGTTCCGGTAGCGTGGGTGAAGCGCCCGGTTTGAAACTTACTAATGAGCGAGGGGAAAATATCAGGCAGGCATTTCACAAAGCAATGTTTCGCGCGAAACCTGCTTTTTGAATACTTGCCAAATTCCTTGTAAAGCCAAAATAATGAGCAAATGATATTCTTCGAAGTGTAATTGCAATTCTCCCGTGAGGTCCCCTGATGCAGATTTTTCAAGACTTCGGCGCGTTGGTCGAAAGCCGCTGGCGCCACGAAAACTACAACGAACTTGTTTTCCCCCAGCTCGCGGCGCAGGCATTGACTGAATCCAACTTGCCGTCACAAGTTGATCCCTGGGAAATCATTCGCTGGGTGCAAAGCGCCGACAGCCTGCCTGATCAAAAAGACGCCGAGGGCCGTTTCGGAGACCCGCCCATCACGCTTTATTCCGGTCCGCGTTTTTACGTCGACGTCTATTTCTGGTTGGACGGTACCACCAGCATTCACCAACACGCGTTCACCGGAGCTTTTCAGGTATTGCTTGGCTCCAGTATTCACAGCCGCTATAGCTTTAACGAGAAGAAAGTGATTAACGAACACCTTTGCGTCGGCGATATCAAACTGGAAGAAGTGCAGTTGCTAAAACTAAACGACGTGCGCCTGATCAAGCCGGGGCGGGACTTCATTCACTCGCTTTTCCATCTGGATCG
>DATAOU010000062.1:0-7168 GCA_036265575.1 Pyrinomonadaceae bacterium | reverse complement strand
GAGGCGGCGCAATACGCCAGAAATTGGCGCGCTGGGTTTGGTCAGGATTTTATGTCGCGGGCCGACGGTTATCCTGGTTTTTCGCAAGCTTATGGATTGAAGTTTGCGGAACAGCCACGCGAGATGGACCTTTCGTTGACTTATATTGCCCTTTCATCCCGCCAGGTCGATCTGATTGCTGGTAATTCAACCGAAGGAAGAATTGCCGCGCTGGATTTGTTTCAACTTCAGGATGACCGGCATTACTTTCCGCCATACGAAGCGGTTTATCTGGTTCGCCAGGATACGCTCGCGCGCGTTGCGCAGTTGCGCGAAGTGCTCGCGAAACTGGCGCATGCGATTACGACTGACGAGATGCGCCAACTTAATTACGAAGTCGATGCCAACAAACGAGCGCAGGCCGAAGTTGTGCGCGAGTGGCTCAAGAAGAAAGGGTTTTAGGGGTTAGCTACGCTCTATTGCCAGGTGATCAGCTGATTCATAATTTCCAGAAAGGCTTCTAAATGCGAATTGCACTTTTGCTTTTACTTACCTTCCTTAGCACTTTCGTTCTCATCACGCCTGTGGCGCAAACGCAAGCGACTGCTCCGAAGCAGCCTGAAACTGTTTACCTCTTAAAGCCGGCGCACGTGTTCGATGGTGAATCGGCGCAACTACATGACGGTTGGTCGGTGCTGGTGCGCGGCGAAAAGATTGAAGCCGCCGGGCCCGCGGGCGAAATAAAAGCGTCCAGCGATGCGAAGGTAATCGAACTAACGGGGATGACCTTGATGCCGGGATTGATCGACGCGCATTCGCATGTCATGCTCCATCCCTATAGCGAAACTATCTGGAACGATCAGGTAGCGCGTGAAGCGTTAAGCTTGCGCGTTGCCCGTGCCACCAATCACTTGCGCAGTACCCTGCTGGCTGGATTCACAACCATTCGCGATTTGGGTACCGAAGGCGCCGGTTATGCCGACGTGGGTTTGAAGCAGGCGGTGGAACAGCGAATCATTCCCGGGCCGCGCCTGGTGGTGGCAACGCGTGCGATTGTGGCCAGCGGCAGTTATGGTCCAAAGGGTTATGCGCCAGAATGGACCGTGCCGCAAGGCGCCGAAGAAGCTGACGGAGTTGACGGGCTAACGCGGGTGGTGCGTGAACAAATCGGCAAAGGCGCTGACTGGATCAAGGTTTATGCAGATTATCGTTGGGGTGCTGGCGGCGCGGCGCACGCAACGTTTACGTTGGACGAACTAAAACTAGCAGTGGAAGTCGCGAAAAGCGCAGGCATCCCGGTTTCCGCTCATTCCACTTCTACCGAGGGTATGCGGCGCGCGATCCTTGCTGGCGTGGAAACAATCGAACATGGCGACGGCGGCACGCCCGAATTATTTCAATTAATGAAAGAACACGGCACGGCTCTTTGTCCGACACTATCGGTGGCAAATGCGGCAAGTGCGGAACACAAGAAAATTGTTTTCAAACAAGCACTCGAAGCGGGCGTGACCATTGCGAGCGGCAGTGATGTGGGCGTGTTTGCGCACGGAGACAATGCGCGGGAGATTGAAACAATGGTCAACTGGGGCATGCCGCTGGTCGATGCGTTACGCTCGGCCACATCTGTAGATGCCCGCGTTCTGCATTTGGCCGACAAGATAGGCTCAGTAAAGCCGGGACTGCTTGCCGATTTGATAGCTGTGCAAGGCGATCCGACGCATGACGTGTCGGCGCTGCGGCGCGTACGTTTTGTAATGAAAGGCGGAATGCCCTACGTTATGCCTTCTGCACCTTAACCTTCAAGTTGTTAAACTATCGAGTGGATAAAGGAGTCCCCAGATGACCGTAATCGACATCATTGTATTGTTAATCATCGCCGGCCTCTGCGGCGCGCTGGGCCAGGCGATTACCGGGTTTTCGCGCGGTGGTTGTTTGGTTTCAATCGCGCTGGGTTTTATCGGTGCGTTATTGGGAATGTGGCTGGCGCGCAACCTTGGCTTGCCGGAACTGTTTTCCGTGCAAATCGGCACCACCAGTTTTCCGATCATCTGGTCCATCATCGGCTCTGCTTTGTTCGTCGCGGTTATTGCTCTCGTGAGCCGAAGCCGGAGATAGGGCCTTGCTGCACAGACTGAGCTTATCGCCGCTGAATAGTCACACGGCGACTTCGCTCATTCCATATACAGGTTTGGCGCCCAGGTACGAACGACTAAATCAACTTACCGCGTCGGCCAACTAGCTAACTGGCAGACTTGGCGGGAGCAGAGCAATAGACATGGATGGTCCAGCGCGCTGGATCTGCTGCCTCATCACTGCTGTCATACTGCACAGCATTGTTTTCGTCTTCAACGGTTACGCGGGTTATGGCGTGGTCGCTGGCTTTGTGATTGCGAGGTTTGCCAGGTTCCCTGGGATACGTAGCGTCGTCAAAATCAATGTCCACCGAACTGCCTTTGATGATGATGTCGGCACCGTTTGCCATTTGAGTTCTCCTTAGGTGAAGTGAGTTGAGGGTTGCTGCACAAGACCATCTCCAGCGGCTTCATCCTCGTTCCCTGCTTGCGGCCTGGACCGGAACGCGCAGACTATGCCGCTGTCAACGGCCTTCTAATTCTTTATCACTTTTCCGGCAAATCTTTATTTACAACGAATCGTAATGTCGCAGGTCAAGCCGTTAGGGTGATCTCCGCTGTCGAAGTTAATGTCTCCAGTGATCGTCACCTGCGTGATTTTCTTATTTTGATTCTTGTGCTTTTTGTGATCGTTCGGATCGGTTGGGTAGACGGCCTCGTCGTAATTAATATCGACAGAACCACCCTTGATAATGATGTCGGCGCCATTGGCCATGTGAGTTCTCCTTTGTGGATTGGGCTTGATTAGGGACCTGAAACTATCTCTTCGAGCTGCTTGCGAGATAACTGGACGTCAGGTCTGTTCAGGTAGGTGTTGTAGTACCCACTTCCCCATTGTTGTTCGATGCTCGAGAGAACTTGTTGCGCGTGCGAGGCATACTCATGGGCCTTGCCGGGATCGCTTTTACTGCTGGCGACAGCGGCGATCGTCCAAGCGAGCCATTCATTGTCCTTGCGTCCACAACGTGCAAATATTTGTTGCGCTTCCAGCGCGTTCCCGACCGCCGCGTCGGACTCGCCAGCGGCGGCCAGGTTTTGCGCCAGTGCAAGCAACGCTTGCGATATTAGATCCGGATCACTCGCGGTCCGCGCACCATCTACTGCAAGTTGGCAATTAGCTTTTGCCGGCCGCGCGTTTCCGGAAAGGGTCTGCGACAAGCAAATCGTAGACTGAGCTTCGATCGCTGAACCTTTAAGATTCGGCAGCGATACCCTTAGCCCTTTCGTGGCATATGCCTCAGCCTCAGCCAGTTGTTGTTGGCTGAGCTTCATACGCGCAACGGAAACATCATAGAAGGCTACCAGGTTAATAGCCGCGTCCGGCTTCAGCGCAATGGGCGCCGCTTCATTCAACAATGACTCTGCCTGGGAGTAGTTTCCTAAATGCCACCAGGCATTGGCCCGATCGATAAGAGTTAGCGCGACGTTTTTGGGAACGTCCAACGACTTGGCAATCTCATAACTCGTATCCAATTGCTGAATCGCCTCGGGATATTTGCCCTGCCTAATCAGCAGGCGGGCCAGGTCTAGTCGCGCCGTCATTGTTTGTGTCGGATCGCCAAGCTCCTGCGCCACTTTGAGTCCCTGCTGATAGCCAGCCATCGCCGCTTCATATTCGCCTTGATGCACCTGCGCGCGCGCCAGTAGCGCGAGGGCCTGGATTGTTTCTTTGCGATAACCACCCTTCTGATAAAAGGGCAGGGCTTCATTTACATATTTCAAAACTGACGCTGTATTGCCCTGGCGTTCAGCGCTGCTGGCAAGGCAAAGCAACGCGCGCGCTTTATTGCGGTCGTCGTGTTGTTTTTGCGCCAGGCTCAGCGATTCGTTGTAATACTTTTCGGCTTCCGCATAATTCCCGTCCATGAGGTAGGTGTTGCCGATATCCGCCAGGCCGCGCTTGACCAGGTTATCTATGCCTTTTTCCTGCGCGCTCGCTAACGCTTCGTTCATGTATTTGCGCGCGGCCTCAGTATCGGATTCGATGTCGCCGAGCTTAAATAATGTCTTCGCGTTTAGATAGTCATTCCCGGTAGTGCGAGCCAGATCCAGCGCGTGCTGCAGCTGTTGTCGTGCTTCAGTTGCTTTTCCCAGTTTGTCGAAAAGAAACCCGCGCTGAAACGCAACTTCTCCCTGGCCCTCAAAATTTCCTTCGGCCTGGTAAATCGCTTCGGCTTTGTCGAAAGCAGCGGCGGCGGCGGGTTGATCAACCTTGCGGGCGTAAAGGGTTCCCACCAGCAGGAAAGCCGTGCCGTACGTTCCGTTGCGGGTGGTCGCTTCCAGGTAGTTCTTAATCGCTTGTTCGATCTGATCGTCCTTCTCGTAGGCCCTACCGAGGTCGACATAAACCTGCGGATCATTCGGCGCAAGACGCACCAATTCTTTATGTGCATTGATAGCCGTCGGATAATCCCGCGCTATAGTCGCCGTAATGGCGTCAAGATAAAGCCGCTCAGTTTTGTCCAGTTGCGAACGATTGGGAACAAGCTGCTGGACCTTTAACATTTCATCTTTCGCATTGTCGGCGTAATCCAGCTCGTTCCAGGCCTCTGCCAGCCGCGCGTGCGCCAGAGGAAATTTTGGATCTTTCGCTAGTGCCTGCTCAAAGGCTTTAGTAGCTTGTAGAAAAGCGCCATTGCGCAGTGCATCAAGGCCCTTGTCGTAAAACGTTTTTGCCTCTGGCGTGGGTTTATAAGGAACCGGACGCTGCCAGAGGACCAGCCCTACAATGACTACGCCAAGCAGCAACACACCGATAATTAGCTTGCCCAACGACGGACCGGGACGGCGCAAAGTTTCAGCTATTGTCGTCAGCGCGCTGGCTGAATAAGTGCGCGGTTTTAGCCCGGACTCTGTCAGGCGCACCTGACGGTAGCCATCCGCTTGCAGGGTCGGCAAAACTTTTTTTAAGTCTTCAATCAACTCGTGCGCCGACTGATAACGATTTTCCGGTTTCTTGGCGATCGCTTTCATGGTTATGCGATCGAGCGCGCGCGGAATGCGATTGTTGATTGACGAAGGCAACGGTGGAGTGCCGTGGATAATCTGGGCGCCAATATCGAAGACGCTCGAGCCACCGAAAGCCGCCTGACCTGTGATGCACTCGTAAAGCACGACGCCGAGTGCGAACAGATCGCTGCGCGCATCCACCTTTCTCCCGGTGGCTTGCTCGGGCGACAGGTACATCGGCGTGCCGACGATCACGTCGCTGCGCGTTCGTGTAAACGGCAGCGTGGGCAGGTTGGGATCGCCGCCGAGACTATGCTGCTCAGTCAGTTGTTTAACCAGGCCAAAGTCCAGTACTTTGACCTGACCGCGTTCTGTGATCACGACATTCGACGGCTTAACATCGCGATGAACTACGCCGATGTGGTGCGCTTCCCCGAGCGCTTCGCCTATCAGCGTAATAATGCGCACCGCTTCAGGCAGCGGCAACGATCCTTCGAGCAGCTTGTCGCTTAGTGGTTCGCCCTTGATGAACTCCATCACAATGTAGGGTTCACCGTCGGCAGTCTCACCGTAGTCAAAAACGGTAGCAATGTTTGGGTGAGTCAGCGCCGAGACCGCACGCGCTTCACGCAGGAACCGGGCGCGATACTCTTTAGCGGTGGAGGAGAGAAACTTGATCGCAACGAGCCTGCCGAGCGTAATGTCCTCGGCGAGATAGACCACTCCCATGCCACCTTCGCCAAGCTTCTCGGTGATCCGATAATGAGAGATGGTTTCGCCAATCATGTGTCAGGATTTATCCAGCGAGACAGGCAAGAACGTGAAAAACAAACGAAGCCAAATGGGGGCGTGCTTCGTCGGCGGCGCAACTCTTCGGTGCACGCATTCTGCTCTAACGTTTCAGATATATCAAGATTAACTTCGGAAACGAATCAGGGAAGTGTCGTGTTGCGAATCTTTTGTTCCTGATTAGCGCGAAACTCTTTTAACCTGGCGGCGAGTTCGGGGTTGGCATTTGCCAGGATCGCGATCGCAAACAAGGCGGCGTTGATGGCGCCAGGCTTTCCGATTGCAAGTGTGGCCACTGGAATACCGGCCGGCATTTGCACTGTGGAAAGCAGCGAGTCCATGCCGTTAAGCGCATCGCTCTTCATCGGCACGCCGAGAACCGGAAGCGTCGTATGGGCGGCGATCACGCCGGCCAGGTGGGCCGCACCGCCGGCAGCCGCAATGATGATTTGCACTCCGCGATCCGCAGCGTTGGCAGCAAAGTCAGAAGCGAGTTGTGGCGAACGGTGGGCCGACATCACGCGACATTCATGAGCAACGCCAAACTCGGTTAGCGTTGAGTCTGCATGGCTCATCGTTTCCCAATCGGATTTGCTCCCCATGATTACGGCGACGAGGGCGTTGGTTGCGGGTGTGTCAGCAGTCATGACTATTCGGTATTCAATCCCTTCTCGTTCTTGATGTCCGTGTTCTCGGGTTTTTGCGCACCTGGCACGCCCTCGGCTCCGGGAACCAATTCGCCGGTTTCAGACTTTACGTCGTCGCGCAATTTCTCAGTCGGGCCTTCGTCATCACCGACGACTGGCTGGTTAGTTGTACTTTCCATAACGTTCCTCTCTTCGCCACCTGTTTGTCTCTAACAAATTCTCAATCCGAAATCCGAAGTCCGAAATTCCATTACGCTCCCTGGTCGAGAGAGTACCCTCGCTCGCCGTCGAAGTTATACAGATTCTCCGTTTTTATGAAATCAAAGCCTGCGCCTGCGATGCGTGTCAGCAACGAGATGATTTGCGGATGCGAAACCGGCGCGCCCTCAGTCGCTCCGAGAAAGCGACATCGCCAATGATCGGAACAAAACGTTTCCGCATGCCCGCCCGGCCAAACTTTCACGCCCCGATTGCTCATCATCTCGAGCCTGATGCCATCGCCACTGAGCTTTGCTAACGAGTCGCCAAGATCGTTTGCCGTGCCTTTGGTCCAATCCAGAAATACATCGACGCCAACCAGGTCTTTTTTCGCAGCCTGGCGCTGTTGGCCGCCGCGCGGTTTATCACTCGTTTCAGCGACAGCTTTGTAGCTCGCCGCCTTTAACGTTTCGG
>DATAOU010000061.1:0-4945 GCA_036265575.1 Pyrinomonadaceae bacterium | reverse complement strand
AGTAGATCCAGATTGCGATCAATGCAAACACCATCGTGTAAGCACGCAGCAAGTCGGTCGGAATCTTAAATTTTCCAATTGTGGTCACCGACGTAATGGTGCCGGCGTCAGGCAACGGCGCCAAATCCGAGGTCGCCGGGGGGCGTTCGATAACAGGTTCGTTTGGGTTATTCATAAGAAAACCAAGCGCCTCTAGAACATGTTAGTTTTGCGAATTAACTGACTGAACGAGTTGTTCCTCCAGACAGCTTAAGCGGCGCGTTGCACTTGTCCGGTGGCACAAGCCATCACCTTCTCTGGGGTCGCCGCCGCTCGAGTAAACTCACCCATCATGTGCCCTTCATGTAAAACAACTACGCGATCAGCAAGACCCAACACTTCCGGAAGCTCCGATGAAACCAGGACGATCGCAAGTCCAGTGCTGGCGAGCTTATTAATCTGGGCATAGATTTCCTGTTTCGCGCCGACATCGATGCCGCGAGTTGGTTCGTCCAAAAATAGAACGCGCGGATTTGTGAGCAGCCATTTCGCCAGGACAACTTTCTGCTGGTTACCCCCAGACAACGTCCCGGCAATAGTGAAAACAGAATTTGCCTTTACACGCAGCTCTTTCATTGCGCGTTCACCGGCTTCCGACTCGGCGTTGACACTGGTAAAAAACCGTCCCGAGATGCGTCTTAATCCCGCCAGCGTCATGTTGTTGAGAATGGTTTGATCAAGGACGAGGCCGAAGCGCTTTCGATCCTCAGTTACGAAACCGAGTCCATGCTTGATAGCCTCGGCTGGGCTGCTAATGCGGACCCTCTTGCCCGCAACTTTGATTTGTCCTGACACGCGTCCCGCATGCGCACCAAAGATTGCCATCAACAGATCGCTCCGGCCCGCACCCATCAGGCCGGCGATACCAAGAACTTCGCCTGCTCTTACTGAAAAGCTAACGTTATCGACCAGCTTCTTTCCAGGCACTGCCGGATCTTCCACCGATACGTTACTAGCTTCAAAGATGACTTCGCCGTGTTTATGATCGACTGTGGGAAAGATGTCGCCAACCTCGCGACCCACCATTCGCGCGATCACCTGGCCCTCTGTCAGTTCGGCAACGGGCTGTGTGCCGACTGTTCGTCCATCGCGCAGGACCGTAATTCGATCGCTGATGCGGAACACTTCATTCAATTTATGCGAAATATAAATCATGCCCACGCCGCGCGCGCGTAACTTATTCAGGATGACAAACAAGGTCTCGACTTCGCTGTCTGTTAACGCTGCTGTGGGTTCGTCCAGAACCAGGATTCCGGCCTCGTGCGACAGTGCCTTCGCAATTTCAACTAGTTGCTGTTGGCCAATGCCGAGACTGCGAATAGGTGTATGCGGATCGAGTTGCAAATGGAGATCATCGAGCAATGCCTGGGCTCGCCGGTAAAGTTCTTCCCAACGAATGACTCCAAATTTTCGTGGCTCGCGTCCGAGAAAAATGTTTTCCCCGACGCTCATTTCTTTTACCAGGGACAACTCCTGAAAAATTACCGCGATACCGGCCCTCTCCGCGTCGCGAATGCCGGCAAATTTCTGTTCTGCTCCTTCGATCAAGATCTTTCCGCCATACTGCGGATGCGGATAAACGCCGCCCAGAATTTTCATCAGGGTGGACTTTCCGGCGCCATTTTCACCTACCAGCGCGTGGATTTCGCCCTTATGCAGATCGAAAGTGACGCCATCCAACGCCCGAACACCCGGAAAGGTCTTCGTGATATCGCGCATCTCAAGAAACGCCGCTTCGGAATTTGATGACATTTGGTCTTTGGTCTTTGGTCTTCGGTCTTCGGTCTTCGGTCCGTTCCCGGTTCACGGTTTACGGTTTACGGTTTACGGTTTACGGTTTGGGACATTTATCTGGCGGAATATTGGCGCAGATTTTTTCCAATGTTTGATATCCATCTTTTACCACCGTCGTGACGATATTATTCTTATCCACGGCGATAGGTTCCAATAGCACTGAGGGAACTTTCTTAGCGCCATTGTCAATCGCATCAGTGGAATTTACTTGCTCGCCGCGGGCCAGTTTAATAGCCGCGTCGACTGCTGCGTAAGCAAGCGGCTCAATCGGCTTATAAACTGTCATGGTCTGCTTACCCAGCACAATCAAAGACAATGACGCGAGGTCCGCATCCTGTCCCGACACCAAAACTTTACCCGCCAGGTTTTGTCCTTCCAGTGCCTGGACCGCACCGCGCGCCGTGCCGTCGTTCGAGGCGACGACAGCATCAACCTGGTTGTTGGCCTGCGTCAATGCATTCTCGACGATGTTGAGCGCCGCACTTGCCTGCCATTCCTTTGCGTACTGGTCAGTGATGATCTTTACGTCGCCGCGATCCACCGCGGGCTTTAGGACGTTCATTTGACCCTGGTGTAGCAGCAGGGCGTTATTATCAGTAGGTGAACCTCCGACAATTACAAAATTTGCCGGCTTCTTATTTACGTGGTCGAGCAAATACTGCGCCTGCATCTCGCCGATTTTTACCACCTGATGAGAAACGTATAGATCTACGTCGCTGTTTTTTATCAGCCGATCGTAACTGATCACCGGAACTCCCTGGCGATGGGCAGCCTCAACAATCGAAGCAGCAATCTCGCCGTTATGCGGCGCTACGATCAGGACGTCGACTCCCTGGGTTAGAAGATTCTCAGCCTGCTTCACCTGCAAATTGTCATCGCCGTTTGCCACTTGAACCGAAATCTGCATGCCCAACGCTTTGGCTCGTTTTTCTACCAGGTCTTTATCGCGTTGCCAACGTTCTTCCTTGACCGTGTCCATCGAGAAGCCAATCACCACCGGATCGTTTGGCCCTTTCTTTTTCTTTGCGGTGCCGGTGTCTGATTGTTGCCTGCCGGACACGCAGCCGCCGGCAATCAACGCCAAAACCATTACGCCGAGCATTAACATTCGATGTTGCATTGCAAACCTTCCCTTCTTTTCTGCCGAGATCTTATCTTCATTTAGCGATGACCCAGGGGTAAACCAGGAGCAGCGGTAATGGCGCGCGCCACGCCGGTTGCCCCCCGCATGCCTAACATCTCCGAAACTGACGGATCCGTGGCGCAGCTTAGCAGACACTTCGTGAGAAATATATGTTGAACTTTTGCTTTACTGGTGCTATCTAATGCTCACTTTAATATGTGTGGCAACACACATACAGTAAGGACCTCCCCCGAGTACTATAGCCAATCACGCATTGATTCGCTTCCCGCTGACGGAGTCTGTCTTGAGGGGGGACAATTCTTTCAATGTAGGCCGTTGGCTTTCACTTCTGCTGATCAGTTAACCGTTTACCCAAAATGGCCGCAGGAGGGCCTTCCAATGAATCGCACCACGTTCAGTTTGGTCCGCATCATGATGGGCGGGCTTTTTCTGTTGTTTGTTTTTGGAACCGCCAATGCCCAGTTCAAGGCCGGCGTCCAGGGCACCGTCACCGACACAGCGGGCGGCCTGGTGCCGGAAGCGAAAATAACACTCACAAATACTGAAACAGGGAAGGCTCAGGAGACAACGACTAACGGTGAAGGCTTCTACCGAATTTCAGAATTGCCACCCGGCAAGTACACGCTGACCGTTGAGAAGAGTGGTTACAAAAAATCATTCCTCGAGAGTGTGACGCTCGGCGCGGAAAATGTTCAGGGGGTGGACGTTCTTCTTGAGACTGGTGATGTCACCGCCACCGTTACCGTTTCTGCCGAAGCGGCCTCCCAACTTGAAACAGAAAATGCCGCGGTGCGCGGAGCGATCACTGCTCAGGAAATTCAACGTCTACCGCAGGTGGGCCGCGACCCATACTCGCTGATACGCACAGCTCCGGGCGTTCTCGGCGACACCGCGCGCGGCGGACCGGGGAACAAAGCTACTTTTCTTCCCGGCACTGAAGAAGTCGGCGGCGGCTCTAACACCGGGGTTTTCCAGACTGAGAACCAAGTGCAAATCAGCGCTAACGGTCAACGCGTTTCCAGCAACAACTATATGGTCGATGGCGTGAGCGTCAATAGTCTCGGCCTGGGCGGCGCGGCTGTGGTCACGCCCAATCAGGAGTCAGTTAAGGAAGTCTCCGTCGTGACCAGCAGTTACAGTGCTGAGGACGGCCGGAACACCGGCGCGCAGGTTAAGGTCGTATCTCAGAATGGAACAAACGATTTCCACGGCAGTGCGGTTTTCAATTACGGCTCGCCGAAATTAAACGCCTTCAATAAATATCGAGGACCCACGACGCTTCCGTCCACTAATCTGATTTGTCAGGGAAAGGCATTCACTGCCAGTCGCTGCCCTGAGAAGGTAGACATTTGGGAAAGAAAGTTCGCCGGTAGCCTCGGTGGCCCAATCATCAACAACAAGTTGTTTTTCTTCGGTTCCTACGAAGGAATCCGCCGCAGCACTACCACCTTTCAGGATCTGTGGGTAGAGACACCCGAGTTTCGTCAATACGTTATAAACGTACGGCCCACTAGCTTGGCGGCTCAACTCTACCGAACCGGCGGCATCGAGCCGCGCGTAGTCACTCGAGGCCTTACACCAAGCGCTCCGCCGAATGGAACGGCCATAAACGGCTCGGCGGGTTTAAGCTATGACATCGGCTCGATAAACCGACCTTTGGGTCAAAAGATCGGTGCCACGCAGACCCTTGATGGAATACCCGATGTGACTTTCGCGCGTGTTGCGTTTCCGTCGCGGACCAAAGGCAACCAATACAATGGGCGCATTGACTACAACCGCGGCAAGGACCAGTTTGCAGTCAGCACTTACCTGACGAAGCTCAGCGACGCTTCCGCTTCCAGGTCCGGACGTCCTTTTCAGGACATTCTATTTGAACCCGTCAATTCTGCGGCGACCGCAACCTGGATCCGCACCATCTCGCCCACTCTAATCAATGAAGGTCGTTTTAACTTTACGCGCTTTCATGAT
>DATAOU010000060.1:0-3906 GCA_036265575.1 Pyrinomonadaceae bacterium | reverse complement strand
CTGCTCGCGTACGGCCGACCATTTTCGCGCCCAATAGGTTGGCGTCCGCTACATTTCCGCCAGCTTGATCATAAAGAAACTTCCAGAAGCTTCGGACGTCCTGTTCCAATTGCCGCATAACCAGATAGGTTCCGTTTCGCGCCAGATCTTTTTTCGCGGGCGCATCTTCCGCGTTGAGCAAACCTATGGTGGCAGCATCGGGCTCGAGCAAGGGCCGATCGGTTATCTTTCCGTACTCGTTAGGATAACCGAGCAGGAACTCACCCAGCGCGACAACGTTGGTGTATCCCAATTGAGTGCATGGCCTCTCCAGCTGCTGCTCCCAATCGATCTGCGGCTGGCTGATGCCATCGGCAAACCCAAACGGTTCGTCGCCGTCGAGATTGCTGGTGCTAAGCGAAGTGATCTCCTCGAATGCTTCACTCCAGTTCTGATCCCTGGTTCTTTGAATAGACGAATCGAGCTGGCCCTGCTCGGCAAAGAAGATTACCACCGCGTGGGGCTCGCGCCCGTAGCTGCCCCAAGTCCAATTTGATGGCGCGTTTTTTCCAACGTCACCCAGTTGTCGCGCGCGGCTTTCTTGCCCCATGCCTCCACGAAACTCATGCGAAAAACAGGCAATGATTGATTCCGAAACGCCGAGCGCTCTGAGGCCAGGCGCCGTCACGGCGATGTTCATAGCAGTGTTCGGTGGCGGCTTTTGCGCTACAGCTGTGGTTACCGGAGCCGAGCGGAGCCACGCTTTCGCCGCGTCTGCGTTCTTCACGCGCACGAGCACATACGACGCACTGGTCATGTGACCGTATCCAAACCGGACTAGGCCTTGCACGTCGGCGTAATCGACTTGGCTCATAGCAGTGCGACCCAGTCGCGGGCTTCCTCGTCAGTCATGGACGATCTCTCAAGACCCTGGCGAATCCGCGTGTTTCTCTCCAGGTCGATCGCACTAAGTCCTGGGTAAGCCTTGTACCACACCTGGCTCGGCAACGTATGACGCCGGAGGTACTCCTTATAATTTCGCTCGTCGATGCAACCATCCCGCACCAGCCAATTCGTTCGGGGATAACCGATCCCATTGCTAAAGGACGCGTTCAGCCCAAAGCCTGTTTTGTTAATGAAGTCATCCATGTAGCTCTCGACGCTCCCGTCGTAGTTGCTGCAAAAAATCATTCGCTCCCTGCCAGCCACAAACACCCATCGCGCGAAGTGAATCGAGCGTATCCGCCCGAGCCGGCCAGGTCGCGTGATATGCCGTGCGCCGTAGTTGACCGTTTTGAGCACGCCGACGGTTGTTAAGAGTCGCACGAGACCGGGCTTCAGACTGCCCATGGCGCTGAATTGATTCGTGACGTCGTGGTCCTCGAAGCTCGAGAGGTTCTCGGAATGTTTCTGATCTGCGGTGGGACAAACTTCGGGATCGGTTTTCTCCAAGCGGCGAAGCGCAAAGATGTAAAACGGCGCGGCGACGAGAAGCAATGGCGATAGCAGCAAGCCCATCAATGGAAACCCGATCATTTGCAGGAGATTTTTGATCTGCCATCCGATTGGTGTTGGACCTTCTTTCGATAACGTTATGCGTCCTGCCGATTGCTCCGCGTTGACCAAGGTCCGCAATTTCTCATGAAGCTCGCGCGGTCGCAGGCCGTGCAAAGTTGCATGGTTTCGGTCGACATAATTCTCAAGCCCATCGTAAAGCGCGGCCTCTTCGCGAATCTGGCGCACTGTTCGCCCCCGCCAATTCACGTAGGCAGCAATGGCCGGGGCGTCGTGTTGTTTCATCCAATCGAGAAGGTCTGTGTCAGGGGCGAATCCCTGACAGCATGAGAAAATTTTTCGCAAGCCCTTGCCGGCGCGCTTGATCAACTTACCCAAAAAGGCATTCGCATCGCCATCGACATCGCCCAGGAATGCCAGATACAGCGGATAAGTGCGCGGCATTAATCCGTAGACACGGATATCTTCAGTCGTTTTGTCGTCAAGAATAACGAATCGCGCGACGTGGAGCGTTTCGAATTCCGCGAAAGGCAACAGAGCATTATTCGGATCCACCTGTCCCGGGCCGTGGTTCATCGAATCGAGCAACTGCCGAAGCTCGGTCTCGCGCTCGGGGAGAATCGGCGCCAGGACCATGAAGTTCGACTGAGGAGTCATGGCGCCTGCTCGAACACCTCATCACCTGTGGGCTCGTAATGAGGCACGCTGTTCATGTTATGGCGTAGCTGTGATAACTCTAGATACATCCGCCGCCGGGCACGGCTTTGATTACCCAGCGGCCGATGCTCGGCGATGGTATGCCACGGGTTGTAAGAGAGCTTCTTGGCAAGTTCCATTTGTGCCGGCGAATCGAATTTCTGCTTTCGCAGCCGAAGTGTTGCTACTGATACCCGTGGCGAAAGTTTCTCCGGCCAGAGCACGCCGTTGTTTTCAATCGGCATCAGGAAAGGATCGGTTTGCAATTGCAACCGAAAATCCAATTCCACGTCTCCTTCGCTGAGCGCCTTGACCATTGCATCGCGCAGATAATCACAGGGTGGACGCAGCGGCAGCCGCGGGATGGGAGTTTTCTTGTTTGTCTTCGGCCAGACCGAATATTGCATCGCCTGGCCCTCGCCCAGCAGATAGGGCACGCAGCTAAAGTACGGAGCTTCAAACGGGCTGCTCTGGGTTTTCACCCACAACCCCTGCATGATCATGTCCGCGATGTGGGGTTGCTCGAAATTAACGAAATGAAAAATTTGCGCATTTTTGACGCTCCATTTTTGCAGGTGCGCATTCGACTTTATGTCTTGTGTGACAAATGTGGGCGTGGAGACTCCGAACATGTCCAGGGTAAATTTCTCCTCATCCATCAATTTCGGCCCGGGCACACCCATGAGCTTGATGCCGATGCTCATGAAACCGACGTCGTCGATGTCTGGAGTAATGTATGGCCCCGGTCCGGAAAAGCGCACCCAACAACGGAACGTCTGTGGTTTGGCGTAAATGCCATAACGAAACTGTGGCGGAAGGTTGTCGTGGACGATAAACTCGCCTCGCACAATGCCCTGTGTTTTGGTGTTCCCGCCACGCTCGAAGCCGCCCGGTTTCCAGAGTCCTCGCATCTGCGTGGTGAAACTCTCGATAATCGAGCTAAGGTATTCCTCCTCGTTCGGCAGCGGTTTTTCCTCGGCAATCTTTAGGCCTTCGTCCTTCCGCTGCATGTTGATCAATGCTGTGACCACGCGCGCGGTTGGATCGCGCAGCGTGGCGTCGAATGTTGGGCGAAGCCAGTGATCGACCCGGCGTTCGATCTGCAAGAGGAACATCGTGGTGTCGCTCACCAAGTTTAGGAACCACGAGCCAGTATTGGCACGCGGCATTGGTCGGCTGACGTTCGAATTCACTGCTGACATGAATCCAAGAATTTGACTCTGCTATTTCGAACTATCCCGAAGCGGGAAACTGGAGCGCGAAGTGGATCAGCTTCTTTTTACCCCAGTAGACCAACCCGAGGTAAATGCCGGGACTAACTTCGCGAATCTCATCGCGTATCCAATGCGCGATGAGTGAAGTTTTGGAGTAATCGAGGACGATGCACTCCTTTTGATCGAACCAGCTCTTGTCCTTGTAGACTTTGGCGACAATTGCCTTGTGTCCCATAGGCAAAATTTTGTTTCGAAGCTCCCCTTTCTCCGAGTCGAAGACTTTTCCTTTCCATGTGAAGACATTTACAAACCAGGCAATCTCATCCGACACGCGGGTGCCGGGAGCCATGATCGCTGTTCCTTTTCCTTCCCCGCTTGGGATCTCGCCGACGGGACTTTGGGTGAACAGATCGTCGAGCTGTGTCTGCGACATTTTCAACATTTCTGGAACTGTGACTGCCATTTGTTTCCTTTCTTTTAACGCGCTAAAACGTTTTCAAGT
>DATAOU010000059.1:0-6158 GCA_036265575.1 Pyrinomonadaceae bacterium | reverse complement strand
ACGGGCAAGCTGAGGAACGCAACGCACAGGTCGCCCACGTCTGGACGATCCGCGACGGCCGGGCCGTTAAGTTCCAGCAATACCTCGACACGCTCCAGGTCGCACGCGACGCGGGAGCGGTCTAAGGCTCCAGGCCCTCTTGCCTTTCAGGAACTCGCAATAACTTTAGGAGCCGTAGGAATCAATCGCTGAAACGCAGCCCTAACTCCAACCGGCTTTGCTGAGATTGTCAGCGCGTTCAATCGTGAGCTTTGATTGGCCCTTCGATGATCTCGGGTTTCTGAGTAATAAATTTAGACAGATGCTCTTTTACATACTCCGCAGCCAGGTGCACTGACTCATCAGCACCGGCCTTGTCCCTAAAGACGCTGACGGACGCGGCTTCGCCCCACGCCCGAGTATTCCAGCGTTGCCTGGAAGGCGACCTCGAACCCGTTTACTGGCAGGGCGTAGTCGTTGGCTGGATCCGCAAGTTCAGCGACAAATTGCAGATCGAGATGCTCCGTGCATACCGTCCGGACCGCTTCAAGACCCTTGGAACAAACGTGAACATTGGGACACGCGGCGATGTGTTCGTGCTCACGGAGGAGCAGCGCGCCGAATTGAAAGCGATCAATCGCCAGTGGTTACTGACCGCGCCAATCGAATCTGACACAGTGTCAGCGCACGGCGCCAACGATTTACGCGCCACGCCATGAGAGACCGCGGGCTGGCCGCGCGGGCGGGGGGCGGGAGCGGGGAGGCGAGGCCGACGCGCTGGCGGGGCGCGTGGCAGGCGGAGCGCCGGCAGCCTGGCCGGGGTCTGCGTGGCGGCGGCGCGTGCGCGGTGCGCCAGTGCGGCGCGAAGGAACTCCTCACCTTATGACATTAGCAGGGTTAGCCCGAATCGCCGTCGCGCGAGCGCGGATTTATATGATACCCCCAGTCGATTGCGCGCAGGTTTTGCGGGTCAAAAGGTTCTCAGTCGTTCACGGGAACGCTTTGATTCACAGTTGCGATTCCGCTTCCTAAATGCCGAATGATTCGGCACAATTCGCGCCGTGCAGCCTTTTTAGGGAACACTTCCCTCTATGGGAGCAAGAAATAGATTGCAAAGTTGCAGTCTAATTCTCGTTAGATGGCGTGCCTCGCTCCCGAAGTTCGTCTTTCGAAGTCAGCACTTCGCACCGTCTGGGTCGCGGTTTTCATGAGCCACGCAGTCGTCGGGTTCCTGCTCTACCGCTGGAGAGCTCTTTCGCGCTTTTCGGAGTCTTCGTTGGCAGGCAGCGACTGGATCGTTTTCGGTGTTCCCTTCTGGTTTGCCTTTGCTGCTTACTTCGTCGCCTTCACCTTTTCGCCGTATCTGAGGCCGCGATCAGTTTACCGAGTTGGACTCGCGGTTTTGTCTCTAGCAGGAGCCTTTTTCTGCTGCTTGTTCTACATGCTTTTCGCGGTGAACATTTATGGGACTTAGCACGCCTTTCCATCTAACCAGTCGATGAGCCAACGGCCTGCTTCTCAGGATCGCGCTACAATCGTTTTTGATTGCTGAATGGCAAATGATCCGGCCAGTATGACAGAGACGATTCCTGTGACGCACAAAACGAGAAGTGCGTGTGTTCAAAGACACGCGCTCTAAGGACAAGAAACGGTCAGTCTTTCGGAAAATACGCCCGGGACAGTCCGCGATCTCGTGGAAATGATTGAAGGGTGAGCGAACGTATAGAGAACATCCGAAAAGCAATCGAGAAACACGCCGGACGTCGGGCAGAGCATCGGGAGTCAGTTCTCGTCACTGAGGACTATCTCGACCAGATTATGTGGGAAGGTGTCGTAGAAGTTTTCGATTTGGACCAGCACCCAACGGCAAAGCGAGCCTACGGCTGGCAATTTTGGGAAGGGAAAAACGCGCAATACACGGTTGTACTGGGAATCCCGCCGATTGATTCTCCAAGTGCTGCTGTCAGGGCTTCAATCGCGGCAGAAGCACAACAAATGCATCGTAATTCGCAGTGATGATCGGGCGGGCGGAATGAGAACGCTTATTCATGCCAGTTTTTATACCTTTGGTGGAGCGGCTTGGACTTTCTTGGCACTCCATATCCAAGAACATTTCTTTTGGCCGGAAAATTTAACACCGCACCAGCAACGTCGATTGGATAGCGCCAAATGGTGGATCACTCTCATGGGAGCATTAGTCGGCCTGCTTGTTTCCGCTTATTCAAACTAGGACACCACACGTTTACAAAGTCCGTCCCCGCGAAGATCATCGCGGCGTCAATCTAATTTCCGATGCGCTGCCATACAGTCCACTCTGGTACGCCGGGCCAAACGCAATCAGCAACGCCATCAGCTTTGCCAAGTTTAACAGCCGTTCGCATGATGCTGTGATTCGCGTTTACGATGACGCTGGCAACGTGATCGAAACGCACGAACACGCGGGCGAGTCGTAGGATCGCGCCAGAATCGTTTTTGATTGCCGGATGGCAAATGATCCTGCCATGATCTGTACACATGCGACAGCCAAAACCTCATGAACTAAAAAAACTTCCTGTCACAAAACTTGACGCCGCACGCCGCCAACTAGAGACGGCGATCACGCTTTGGTTTCACGACGCCGACCCCGTGTCGGTACACACTTTGGTGATGGCTGCTCATGGAATTCTTAGAGCACTCAACAAGAAGCGCGGAGGCCAACCAATGCTCGGCGACCCAATGCCATCCTTTCGACCCGGATTTAAAAAGCTGGTCGCAGATACTATCGTTAAGTCGTCTAACTTCTTTAAACACGGAGCCAAAGATCCGCACGCGACTGATTATTTTGCGCCTGAGTCGAACCAACCCGTGATCTTAGACGCATGCCGGGCCTACACAGCTGAGGCGCAGGAAGAAAGGCCGTTGATGACGACCTTTACGCTTTATCTCGCGTTTCATGAGCCACGGGTGTTTGAGCAAGAGTTTATTGATTTGGTTCAGCGACAGCCGCTTTTTAGCACTGCGAAGCAATTCTCAAAACGGAAGTTTTTCGCGGAGTTCTTACCTGACATTTCGGCCATTTACGCGAAGATTCATCGCGGCGGATGAAATGAATTGAGTGCACGTTTACGAAATCCACCCGCGCAAAGATCGTCGCGGCTTTGATCTGATTTCCGATGCGCTGCCATTCGGTCGCCTATGATATGCCGAGCCGAACGCAGTCGAGCGCCGACGTTTGTTTGCATGCAACCCACAGCAACAAAATCCAAAGCCGCAACCAACGCGGCAGAACCCACGTTCGAATTGAACAATAGGGCGTACGTGCTTTTAGAAATCATGGTTGCCCATGACGAATTTAATAGCCCGGAAGAAGCAGCGCGCTATTGCACAGCGGGGGGTGTCGCCTCACTGATTGAGAGCATGAAAGAGGATGAAACGCTCGAAATTTTTGGCTGCGAAAAGGACGGTGCGAAATGACTCGTGCGGAAGATCACACGGTTTGCGAAAAAGCAGGACCGAGGACAATCACCATTGACCTTGCGAGCAAGCAAGGGCGGTGATTAAAAGCCTTGCGTTGCGGGATGCGACGGTATTAAAACGGTCGCATCATGAGGGCTCTGATTGCGGCAACTGCATTCGAAGCCACAGTCGCCGCCGGCCAGGATCTGCAAAAAGCCAGGGTCGCCGAATGGAAGCCGATTGTGGCGAAGTTCCAGAAGCCCTCTGCACTGAGGGCGGCTTGGCAGCTCACCAATAGTGTCGCTCTATATGTTCTTCTCTGGTTCCTGATGTACTGGAGCCTGAAAATCTCGCACCTCTTAACGCTGTCGCTAACCATTCTGTCCGGAGCGGTTGTCGTGCGTGTGTTCATCATTATGCATGACTGCGGCCATGGATCCTTCCTCAAATCTAAGCTGGCCAATGACATCGTTGGCTTCGTCGCCGGGATAGTGGTTTTCACCCCTTACTATCACTGGCGCTGGGAACACTCCCTCCACCACGCCAGTTCAGGTGATCTTGATCGACGAGGGACGGGCGACGTGTGGACGATGACGGTGCAGGAATACTTAGACTCATCACGCTGGATGCATTTTGTCTACCGACTAGCGCGGAATCCTTTTGTGCTCTTGGTGATCGCGCCAGTTTTTCTTTTCGTCTTCCGGCAGCGATTTTCTTCGCGGAAGGCAAAGTCTAGGGAGCGGTGGTCGGTTTGGTGGACTAACCTCGGAATTCTGGGCATGGCTCTCACGCTGAGCTGGGTGTTCGGCTGGAAGATGTATCTGTTCATCCAACTGCCAATCACGATCGTGGCCGGGGCAATTGGTATCTGGATGTTCTACGTTCAGCATCAGTTCGAAGGGGCGTACTGGGAGCGCGGTGACGCATGGGATTACACAGTTGCCGCGCTCCAAGGCAGTTCTTTCTACCGTCTGCCCAAGACTCTCCAGTGGTTCTCGGGCAATATTGGCTTTCACCACATCCATCACCTCAGCCCCCGCATCCCCAATTATAATTTGGAGCGATGTCACAGAGCGCATCCGATTTTCCAAGATGTGAAGCCCGTCACGCTCCGGAGCAGCTTGAACTCGGCCAGGCTTCATCTTTGGGATGAGGAACGCCGGAAGCTCATCAGCTTTCGGCATCTCAAGCGTTTGCAGAAAAGAGGTGCCGACACTGGGGCTAGCGCACGGAACCCTCCACACGCTCGCCGTCAGTGTTAGCGCATCACGCAATTGCGTCGGAGCCGCTTAACTCTTCCGTTTCTCGTCGAGATCGATCGCGTCAGCAATTGTCATGATGTCCTTGCGATCGGACACGCCGTGCTTCTGCTTCAGCTCCTCCAATCGCGCCGTCGCAAAATCGCTCCAGCCGAACTTCGATATGAAATGACTCCAGATTTAGCGGTCGTCGTCATTCAGCTGCCGCCCTTTCTCGAAGCACCACTCCAGAATTTCTTCGTCGATTCCGCCGGCCAGCATGCGCTCGCGCAGCTCGGGATAATTTACTCGAAGGAAGCCGACGCATCGTTTATCGAATCCCTCGCCCAAGTTCGCATGGTAATCCTCGGTTAGCTCGCCGCGCGCGTGCAGCCGAAATCTTGTCCAGCATCCGCGGGAAATACATCATCCCGCTCGTCATCTCTCTTGGAGTTTTCGGATACGTGCTCATCTTTGGCTGGCCTTACACATTCCAAACTAATCTTCGTTGCCAATAGCTTCATCCAGGAGCGTTAAAATGCTCGGACCAACTTCTAACATCCATTGCGCTGCGCTAGGAGACGACTCCGCCGCATATTTTGCGGGGCTGCTCGGCGAATTCGATCAGGAGTGAAGCGGGATGAGGATTGCGGAGTTCTGAATGCGAACCATCGGGGCGCCCGGTCACTTCGAATGTGAGCCACACTAGCCGACCGAAGGGCCGATCGATGCTCCGCGAACGTACGTTGTGTTTTGTTTGATCTCGGCGATTTTGATGAAAGTTTCTCTGCTGCGAATCTTTGAAAACGTGATCAGCCGGCGTTAGGAGTTCAATTCTTCGCCAGTCGCGAGGCTCATCCTATCCGATTATGAAAGCCGATCTCGTTAAAGCCGCCTCCGAAGTAATTCCCAGTCAGCACATCCTGGTGAACATGGTTTCGCGCCGCGTTCGACAGTTATGTTCCGGTTATCGCCCGCTGGTGCAGGTTCCTCCAGGGATGGACGCAGCAGACATCGCGCTAACGGAGATCATTAACGAGAAACTCACTTTTGAGTCGACCTTCAGTAAGGATGCGACAAATGCGCCGATTGTTCAGTTCCCGGGCATCATCGTCGCTGAAGATCGGGGGAGCCATTTATTGCCGCAGCCCGGTGACGCCGAAAAAACGCGGCGCGGCCTTTTACATGCTGCGCCAGATAAAGCGCGGTTTCGCTAGAACGCTCGGATTCCCTCAGCCGCTGTCTTGACCCGGAACGACGTTCAAAAAATTGTGGCGAGGTTAAATGAACGCCTTGCCGAGCCTATAAGAACCACAGTCAGACTACCAATCGGCCTCAGACCGGAGTTTTCCATTGGCAATCGGCGGGAAATTGAGAATCGACGAATCGTCGCCCGCGTCATTGCGCCCCTTCATATCATTTTGAGATTGCTGTGTGGAGACTAAAAGCGGCACAATTCGATCAACGTGAAGTTCTGGGAAGTCATCGCCGACAATCTCAGCAAAG
>DATAOU010000058.1:0-7083 GCA_036265575.1 Pyrinomonadaceae bacterium | reverse complement strand
ATCATGTTGGTGATGATCAATATCGCGCAGTTATGGATACTTGCTGCCACAGTCGATGCGGCGCTGGCGCATCGCTACTCAGTGTTGCTCCCACTCGTCGTCTCATCCGGCGTTTGTCTTCTAATCACTCTTTCAATCATTCGCTGGTGGCGTCCCGGTTCCGGAAAGAGCACCAGCAGCGGTTACATTCGCTCGCCTAATACAGATCGATGAAGCAAGCAATCACGGGTTTTGAGAAAGATGACGAAGGTCACTGGCGCGCTCTGCTGCAATGCGGTCACGGCCAACATGTTCGTCACGATCCACCGCTGACTGTGCGACCGTGGGTGCTTAGCGACGAAGGGCGTGCCAGCCGTGTCGGCATGGAACTCGAATGCAAGCGTTGCGATGAAGAATCAAATGCAGAAGCTGAATGACTAAAGAAACTATTCAGACCAATGCCGTGATGCGCGCCGTTGCCGGTTTATTTCCGGGCTATTTCGCGCTCGTCATGGCGACGGGAATAATTTCTATCGCCGCGTTTCTGCTGGATATGAAAGCAGTGGCGCTGGGGCTGTTGGCCATCAACCTCGTAGCTTACGTCATTCTTTGTCTGCTTTTAGTTTTGCGGCTGGTTTTCTTTTTCTCGCGCATCAAAGCAGATATCACCGATCATGTGCGCGGTCCCGGCTTCTTCACCGTTGTGGCTGGAACGTGCGTTCTCGGCAGTCAACTTATCATCGTTATCGGTCAGTACCGGATCGCGGCGCTCATGTGGCTTGCGGGTCTGCTGCTTTGGCTGCTTATTATGTACACATTTTTCACCGCCATGACGGTGCGTGAAAACAAACCATCGCTGGAGAGCGGCCTCAATGGCGCCTGGCTGATCGCCGTCGTTGCCACACAGTCGGTATCGGTGTTGGGCACGTTGCTGGTGAACTGGTGGGATGCGTATCGCGCGCCGTTGCTCTTCTTCACCCTTTGTATGTTTCTGGTTGGCTGTATGCTCTACCTGCTGCTGATCACGCTGATTTTTTATCGCTTCACCTTCGTCAACTTTGCATCCGTCACCCTGACGCCGCCTTACTGGATCAACATGGGAGCGGTCGCGATTACAACGCTGGCGGGCGCGCGTTTGATTCTGGCCGCCTCGAGCTGGAGTCTTCTCGGCGAGATTCTGCCTTTCCTAAAAGGGTTTACATTATTTTTCTGGGCGGCCGGCAGCTGGTGGATACCCCTGCTCTTCATCCTCGGCATCTGGCGCCACATTTATAAGCACTTTCCACTTCGTTACGATCCGCAGTACTGGGGAATGGTTTTCCCGCTGGGGATGTACACGGTTTGCACTTTTCAACTTGCAAAAGCAATTGACTTCGCACCGCTACTGCTGATTCCGCGCTACTTCGTTTATCTCGCACTGGCAGGCTGGCTGCTCGTTTTCTTCGGAATGATCTACGGTTTGATGTTTCAAAGACAATCAAGCGCGAAAATCTGAGCCGGCGCACCGGATAATCAATTTCCGAATCGGGTGCGATATTCTGCCGAAGAGATAAACGCCCGGACCATCTCGGCGCGCGCAACCCGACTGACCGCTATTTGCTCGTCTCGCACGTCTTCGCCCGGCAGAGTGAAGGCATTAAGCTTGTCTAGCCAATATTGGTAGCCGCGCAAGTCAAAATCAGGCGCATCGTCAGGGTTGCGGCGCAGGTAGCCGAAGTACTGCATCAACACGAAGGCTGAGTTGTACTGCTGGTTGTAGACCGAGCTACTATCTACAACGCTCCTCAGTGCCCGCGCGCGTCCCTCCAGTCCGCCACTCCCATACGACACGAGCGCCGCATCAACTTCCGGCTGTGTTGGCGAGACTCCGGCATTCATGAACAAACCATTAATGTAAACGGTGGCGCTTTGAGTGAGCGGATGTTGTGCGATGAACTCCGGTCGTTGCACCCACTGGAGCACGAACGATTGTTTATTGCTTTCAAGTTGCTGTTCCCAGTTGGACTGACCTACGACTACGCCATTACCGATGACTTTAAGATCATTCAGAAATGGTTGAAATCGTGGCAGGGTCGCGAAGGATGCAGTCTGAAGACGATGCAGCAGGTAACCGGTCTGCTGAAATTCGATCGAGATGAAGAAAGCCGTCGATACATTGATCCGCTTTACTTCAATGCAGTTTGCATCAGTCAGGCACGATGCGATCTCAAAAGACCAAAAAGCCTGGCCGGCCTCGTCAGGTTCGCGGCCAAGAAAATCGCGGTAGTGCTGCTGAACATAAAACGGCGTGTAATCAATTCCTACCGGCATTCCGATCTGCGGCCGCAGAACAAATAGACCCTGCTCAATTCCGCTGGCGATCACCGTACCACTGGCGAAATACGGATAGTTACTCCAGGTGCCGTTAAATAGCGCCTGATCGTCAATAGGGTAGACGTCAAAAAATCCTACTTCCCCAAGCGTTGCCGTACGCGCTTCGCTGACGTCGAGGAAACGGACGCCGCTGCGATAGTTTGACTCGACGGCGAATCGACCGCGGACGTAGAGGTTGTGGTCGATTGAAGCGGTGGGGCCGCTGTAAACGCCTCTGACCAGCGGGGCGTCAAGGTCGGAAACGTCCCAAACGTAAGTCCGCGTGGGGACGTGTTGCTGTTGTTCATCCAGCTCATCATTCAGCAGGAATTGCTTTTGATCTTCAGTTAACCAGCCCTGGTGTGTATAGCCGCGCCCGGCATAGCCGGTTCGCGACAATTGGTGCGGCGCGCTCTTATCAGTCACATCAACGATCGTCAACGTGTCTTCATTTGAGCTGAAACAAATTTCTCTTCCTCGATATTGAGTATCGGGGCCGCGATAGATCAGGCACTGGGTTTCGTGAGTATAACCGTCTGAGTCCACGCAACCAGCGAACGTGGGTGCTGCCGGATTGTGAATGTCTACCACGTGAAGTCCACCGCCACCGTCAGCTCGTCCGGGACAGGTGTTTACGCCGATTATTCGATTCGCACCGGGCTTGCTGCCGGCGATATACGCAAAACCCGTTTCGTAGTCGATATTGATTGTGTGCGCGCTGGCTATACCGTCGTAGTAAGCGGTCTCGCCGAATGTGACTGGCGGCGAGGTAACATTTCGGAGATTCGTCAGGTCAAATACTTGTAGACCATGATCGGCGGCTTCACTTACCACGAACAGATGATTGCGGAACACCTTCAACCCGCGCCACAGAGATTCAACTGTGTGCGTTGGCAGGTTCCCGAGATAAATGGGATGCGCCGGATCTGTGACGTCAACAAAAGAGACGCCGGTGGACCTACCGAGCAGCGCGTATTCTTTCGCAGTCTGAGGATCTGTCCAGCCCCAGATGTCATTTGCCGTTCCACCACCAATACTTGCGAGCGGCAGCAACGCCATGAGATCCACATTGCGACAAGGGAAGGTCGAGGCCATGCCATTCACGCACGGCGTGAAAGACATTGCAGCCAACGGCTCGTTGTTCAGTTGGCCGTTTCCACCGGGACTGTGGTGTTCACCTTCGTGTGCGCTGGAAGAAAAGGCCAGTAGACCGATAACGCCCAGCAACGTGGCCAAATAGATCTTGAGTCTTCTATTCATCGCCTTGCTTGCTGCTTGCTTACTGATTGGGTTTGTAACTTAAGCTCTTGATCGTTGTACAGAAAGAATTAGCCGAAGAGTCCCGTACAGTATTTCGGATTAATCCAAAAAGACGGATTGGGGGCGGCATCAGTAGGCAAGTTGCGAGATCCTTCAGGTGTAGTGGATCAAACGAACCGAGACCCGATGCCCTTTATGATAGAGCTTCGTAGCTTGAGATCAGTCGTAGGTTGCCTGCGACAAGATGTTTTCAACGCATAGCCTCGGTAGGAATTTAGCTCGGCGTTTCAACGCCGGGATCAGGTGGTTCGTTGCTATCAGCCGAGTAGCGACGATAGAGCGGCGGCCACCTGGGTGCTTGCCTTGGCGATATTTATAAGCGAAAAATTGGTGCCCGCTAGAAGATTCGAACTTCTGACCCCTCGCGTGTGAAGCGAGTGCTCTACCACTGAGCCAAGCGGGCATATTCTTGAGTTGGTTCAACCTACACTACAACTTGCTTCCTTTTCAAGCGCTTACTATGAGTGGATCTTATTCCTTCAATTTCCGGAGTTCCCTAAATCTCCCGGCTCGAAGCTGAAATCATATTTCTATTCCGCAAAGAGTCCCAGGAGTCTCCAACGACATTCATGCGTTAATCAACGCGCAACAAACAGGCCCAGCATTACAAATAGAGTTGGTACGAGCCGAAGGTCGCGTTTGACTAACCTCTAGGGTTGACGGGTTCTTTCGGGTAAGATACGGGCCCCCGCGTGTGGAAGTAGAAACGAAAAACAAATCACGCGGAGAGATCAAACCTCGAAAAAGAATTTCCCGCAAATTTTCAGGAGATGGAAGACGACGAACTCGAAAAGAGAGTCATCACGGACAAGCTGAAGGCTGCATCGGAAGGTGGGGAAGAAGATCCAAATCCTAGCGCGAATCCCACGCTCCCCTCATCAGCTCCATGGAATATCGATTCTGGAGATGAAGGAGTAATTTCGCATGTTAGCGCGGCTGAAGTTGCCGGTGAAACCATCTCCGTAGTGGGCGAATCCACCGGACGCTTTCCGCGGCCGTCAAAATCCCGACGCAGTGAAAGCACGGCCAAAGGCGCCCTGATGGTCGGCGCCGGTATCCTGATTAGCCGAATTATCGGTGTAATCCGTCAACGTGTCTTCTCGCACTACCTTGGTATCGGGGATGCGGCCGGCGCTTTCACTGCCGCGTTCCGAATCCCAAACTTCCTTCAGAATGTTTTTGGTGAAGGAGCATTGTCGGCATCCTTCATTCCTGTTTACGCTAACCTCCTGGCTCGCGGTGACAAGGAAGAGGCCTCGCGGGTTGCGGATGCGGTGCTGACACTTTTGACGCTGGCAACCTCCGTGATTGTCCTCATCGGGGTTTTAACCACTAGATACTTTGTTGGCTTGTTTGCCCACAGTTTCGACGATGCGACACGCGAACTGACTATACATTTAGTCCAAATTCTCTTTCCGGGCGCCGGTCTGCTCGTTTTGTCTGCGTGGTGCCTTGGGGTTCTCAACAGTCATCGCCGCTTCTTCCTTTCTTACACAGCCCCAGTCATCTGGAACGTAGCGATCATTGCCACCTTAGTCTGGTTTGGAAAGCAAGCCGACGAATTTCATCTGGCAGAGGCCGCAGCCTGGGGATCCGTCGCGGGGAGCGCCTTACAGTTCGGCGTCCAGATGCCGACTGTTATGAAGCTGATCAAGCGCCTGCGTCCGGTCTTTGATCTCGCGACGGCTAACGTTCGCCAGGTGTTGCGTAACTTTTTTCCTGTATTCGTAAGTCGCGGTGTGGTTCAGATTTCGGCTTTTATTGACGCAATGTTGGCCGGAATAATTAGTCCGCAGGCCGTGGCGGCACTGAACTATGCTCAAAGCCTTTATACCTTGCCTGTTAGTCTTTTCGGAATGTCGATCTCCGCCGCCGAACTGCCGGCAATGTCGAGTGTGGTGGGATCGACTGACGAGATAGCTTCTCAGTTGCGTCGCCGTCTCGACGGTGGGCTCAGGCGAATCGCGTTTTTCATTGTGCCCTCAGCTATGGCGATGTTGGCATTGGGGGATGTGCTCACGGCGGCGCTCTACCAGACTGGTAAGTTCAAGCAGGATGCGACACTTTATGTTTGGGGAATCCTGGCAGGATCAACTGTTGGGTTGCTCGCCTCGACACTCGGTCGCATGTACGCATCGACCTACTACGCGCTGCATGACACTCGCACTCCGTTAATGTTTGCATCTTTAAGGGTGGTGTTGACGATCGGTCTGGGCTACCTATGTGCGATCCCATTGCCTACGCTAATCGGCATAGATCCTAAGTGGGGCGCAGCTGGACTAACTGCCTCGGCCGGAGTTGCCGGTTGGATCGAATTTGCATTGCTGAGAAGGGCCTTAAACAAGCGCATCGGACGGACCGGCCTTCCGCTTGGTTACGTGGCGAAGCTCTGGCTGGCGGCAGCGGTTGGCGCGGCTGCGGGTTGGATTATTAGGATCGCCGTGGGACAACATCACCCGATTATCATCGCGGCCCTGGTACTCATGCCGTACGGACTTATTTATTTTGCGATGACATCGGCGCTGGGACTGCCGGAAACGAAAGCTCTAGTTGATCGCGTGCTTAAGTTTGTTCCCGGCAGAAAAATCTGACTCCGTACGGAGCGCTGAAACAATGCGCCCAGGATTCGACGATTAAGGGCGGTACCGAGAAGTCCGCAGTTTCAGCACGAGACGGAAGCTAATCCGCAATTCCTGAACGGCAAATTTTTGTCTTGGAACTCCGAAAAACCACCGCGGCTGCAACCTTATTTGCCTAGAGACTGGTGTCCCGAAATAGTGACTCCAACTCTTGCGACGCTGCTTCAACTGTTTCCTCGGCATCTTCCACTGCGCTGACCGCGTCTGCTACTTCAACCGCAACGCTTCGCGCGCGTTGAGCCGCATCCGCCGAAGCGGCTTTTGCTTTTTCCAAACTCGCTTCTATGTCGCGTCTCTGCTTCTCAGCTTTCTTAGCCTCGGCGTCCGCCTTTTTCTGCACTGCTTCTAAACTCTGTGCTCGGGCCTGGGCTGCGGTCAGTGATTTCTTTGCCTGCTGCAGCGAAACTCGCGCGGCTGTGATCTTCGCTTTGCGTATGTCCTCGAGCTGATGTGTGTCGTCGCGCGGCTTTATCTTCCGCTGCGTGTTCGTGACAGCGTTGTCGGTCTTCTGCGAGCTTTTGCTACGCGTAGGCTTCGCTAACAACTGGCCCAGCGTAGCGCCTGAACTAAATCCGGCGAGTGACTCAAATCCCGGCGGATCGACATCGTTGGTCAAACGACCCGGTTGTAGACCATCAGTAAGTGATGCGTACGCCGACAATCCTTCAAGCGTTGTTGTGATGCGGTGGATAGTGTCCGGCGCGGGATTATGACCGCCATCGCGGAGCAATTCAGTTGCCAGATCCGAAAGGTTTGAAATCGCCTCGCGTCGCGACTCGAGGGCAGTCCGCAT
>DATAOU010000057.1:0-12207 GCA_036265575.1 Pyrinomonadaceae bacterium | reverse complement strand
ATGATCAGTTACGTGCGCGGGCATATCCAGATTCTTGACCGGCAACAATTGCTGGCGCATGTCTGCGAGTGTTACCAGGTGGTCAAAGACGAACACAGCCGCCTGCTCGGCTAACAAATTCCGCCTGTTCGAATAATTAGGTGCCGCCGGATTTCTTTTTTCCCCGCCCATGCTTTGCGCGCTTCTTTTCCTTGCTTTTATTACCCCGCAGCCATTTTAAGAGTGAAAGAATGCTGCCAATCACTGCGATCGCAATGAGGGTGTAGACGACGTAATCCACTATCGGCGAATTAAGAAACTTCAGAATATGTTTGCCGAAGTACAGTGCCAACAGGGCTTCGATCGTAAATCGGACTAAGCGGCCGGCAAATACGCCGCCGAAGAGTTTTGTTCGCGACGCTTGCAGTGCGCTCGCGCTCATGACAACTGGTGTGAAAGGGAAGGGCGGCGGCAGCAAAGTTGAAGTGAAGACGACCCAGCCGACACTCTTGTCCAGTTTCTTTTTTAGTTTCTTCACTCGCTCAGGCTTTACAAATCTCTCCAAGCCCTTCTCGCCCGCCTTACGCATAATCAAATCAACGACAAAAACTCCGAGCAGCGAGCCGAGCGCAGAAACCAACACGTAAACGATCCAAACAGGACCGTGACTTGAACTGACCAGCGCCAGCAACAGAAAGTCGTTGCCAAACGGCAGCACCAGGAAGGACGAATCCAATGCGCCCAGAAAGAAAAGCCCGGGCGCGCCCAGGCGGCGAAAGAAATTTACGATGGTGAAGGTCCAGGAAGAACCCAGAAAGAGCAGTCCGGCTGTTTGCACAAGAGACCCCTTGATGAAATGCGATTTGACGGCATGCATTCGAACACAAGGAAGTGCCTTGGAGAAGCGAGCACGACGAGTCGTGAGGAAAACTTTACATGTAGCGTCAAAAGGACCAGCAGTGAAAAAGGTCACCCAGACTTAACGCGTTGCTCAGTGACGCGGAATCATGGGCTCGTTAGGCAGGCAAACATGTTTCGTTCTATTCAGGGGGCTATGCCTTTGGGCCGAGCTAAAGCTGACTTTTGCTTATTGCCTTCGCCTTCGAACGTCGTACAATTCACTCATGCCAACGTATCTTGACGTGACAACCTGGTCGCGCCGTGATCTTTTTAGATTCTTCATCGGTTACGACAATCCCTATTTCAATATTTGTCTGCGCCTGGACGTGACCGAGGTCTTAAGTTGGCTGCGTCGCCGGCCCAAAGTCAGCGTATCCCTGGCTAATCACTACTTTGCCTTGCGCGTGGCGAACGAGGTCGAACCCTTTCACTATCGTTTACAAGGCGAGCAGGTGCTCGTTCATGAGGTCATCAACGGTGGCACAACGGTGTTGTTGCCGGACGAAAGCTTTACCTTCGCGTATTTCGACTATCACGAGGACTTCGACGAATTCATGACGGGCGCGCAAAAGTCAGTGGCGCGGACAATCGCACATCCGACTTTTGAGCCGACCCCCCGTGATAATTTGATCTATTTCACGACGCTGCCATGGTTGTCTTTCACCAGTTTCGCTCACGCGCGCAAACGTGGGCGCGGCGATTCGGTACCGCGAATTGCCTTTGGCAAGTTTGTCAAAGAAAACGATCGCACGTTAATGCCTTTTTCAGTTGAAGTGCATCACGCCCTAATGGATGGTCTACATGTTGGCCGGTATGTGAATCGTTTGCAGGAAGTCCTGGACAACCCGGAAGGCTTTCTCGAGTCGCAGAAAACCGGAGTGTGATCCATTACCTCGAAGGTCGCAAACTGCAATAATTTCGCAACTTCAACGATCGCTTTGGGCACACGCGCAAAGCACAAACAAATCGTTGACAGCGGTCAACGCCGCCAATAAGATTACTGCCCAACTCGCAGCGAACTAGCCTTGAAAGTTCTGAACATGATCTGAAGCTCCACTCAGATCTTTACTACAGGAGAAAAACATGCGAAACCCCCTGCTTCGCTCCTTTGTTTCCAGTATCAAAGGACTGAGTCTTTTTCTGTTTTGCACCTGCGCTTTCGCTGCCGTGGCGTTTGGCCAGGCGCAAATTACCACCGGCACTATTCAAGGTACGGTTACTGACGCTAACGGTGCGATTGTGCCGGATGCGACGGTCGAGGTTAAGAATCTCGATACAAATTTTTCCAAGTCCTTGACGACGGACGAAGGCGGACGCTTTGTTGCGCTCGCGCTACCGCCAGGAAAGTACAACGTCACCGTAACCAAGCAAGGGTTTGGCACATTAGTGGCAGAGAATTTGGAGCTGACGGTGGGGCAGACGATAACACTGCCAATATCTATGAAAGTGTCGGGGGTGGAGGAACGCGTCACCATCACAGCGCCCACGGTTGATACAGTAAAAACCGAGTCAAGCACCACGCTCAACGAAACCGCAGTTTCGAACACACCAATTCTGGGGCGCAAGTTTGAAGACCTACTTACTCTGACGCCCGGTGTGAGCATTTCACAGGGGCCGGATGGCGACGAAATAAATTTTTCTGGTCAACGCGGCGTCTTTAACAACGTCAGTTTCGATGGCGGCGACTACAACAATGGGTTCTTCGGCGAACAGCTTGGGGGGCAGCGCGCCGCGATCGACATTCCTCTGGATGCCGTTAAGGAATTTCAAGTGGTCGCAACCGGCGCGGCCGCGGAGTTTGGCCGCACGGCCGGCGGCATAATCAACGTGATTCCCAAGTCCGGCACTAACAGTACCCATGGGAGTGTCTTTTACTTCCAACGGCTGGAAGCGCTAACGGCGAGGACCGCGACGGGAGAGAAGCTCGATGGCTTCAACCGCAAACAATTCGGGGGCAGCCTGGGTGGTCCAATAAAGAAAGATAAGGCGTTTTACTTTCTTGCTTTCGAGGGTATCCGCGAAAATCTTAATCGTCCCAATCTTAGCGTGCCAATTGGCGCAGCTTGTCCTGTGGCAGCGCCGACGGTTCCGGCGAACGAGGCCTTGATCAATGGCAGCTCGGACTGTCAACGACTGGCGCTCATTAATTTCTTCCAGACAAGTCGCAGTCAGGCGGAAGGCTTACCGGTAAAACATCAAGTAAACAACTCCGCGATCTTGTTTAAGACTGATTGGGACCTGACATCGAATAATAAGCTTGGCGTCTCTTACAACTTTGACTATTCAAAGAACACCAATCAGACCTTCGATGTTGCTACCTACGGGAATTCTGCGAACGGTATTGAGGGCCCGTCGAAGATTAATAACTTCAACGTGAACCTTTTCAGCACCATCTCAGCAGCTAAGTTGAATGAGGCACACTTCTCATATACCCGTGAGGTGCGACCGCGTTCGGCGATTACTTCTAACGTGCCGGCGGATACGGCCATGGGTTTCGGGACCACCTTCCGATTTGGTCATCCGTTCTTTCTCAACCCCACCGTCGATGAACTGCTGTGGCGCACGGATCTCAAAGACAATTTTTCGATTGTTTCCGGCAACCACAACGTCCAGTTTGGCGGTGAGTGGCTGCACACACTCAACGACCAGGTGTTCCGGGGATTTTTTCAGGGCCGCTATATTTTTGATAGCGTAAGCGGGTTTTTGCGTTATGCGTCAGCGCCTGCTGCTAATGGGTTTGGCCCAACCACCGGCGAGTGCTTCAACGGTGCCGGCGCTTTCACCGGTTGGGTGACTACTGGTGCTCCTTTTAGTCAGGCATGTCCGGCCGGCAGCAGTGTCGGTGGTCCATTGTTACTCTTCCTACAGGGCGCGGCCCGGAACGGCCCGGCAACTGACGCCGCTGGTGCTTCGAAGATCACCAATCAGGATTATTCGTTGTTTGTGCAGGACCGCTGGCAGGTTAGACCGAACTTATCTTTGAATTACGGGTTGCGCTGGGAGGCGCAAATCTTTCCGGACGTAACGGTGCCGCCTTCAGAAACCGCCTACGGCAGATTCATCGGTGACCCGCGCTTTCCCTCTGATGGAACATTGCACAGTCCGAAGAAAGAGTTTCAACCCCGGGTTGGTTTTGCCTGGGACATCTCGAAAGAAGGGAAGTCGGTTCTGAGAGCGAGCTATGGAATTTACTATGCTCGTCAAAACATGTTGTCGCAAGTTGGGTCGATTACGACTAATGGCGTGCAGCAACAGACGATCTTTGTAAGTTCGCAACTAATCTCGTTTGGTGTGCCGGCTCCTGCCTGGCCTGGGCTCGTCACACCGGGTGCCGGTTCCTGCAGCACGATTAATAACTTCAGCGCTGCCGGTCCCTTTGTTAACCCGTTCCCGTGCTTTAGCGGTGTGCGCGTGTTCAGCCGCGACTATGCGAATCCGCGCGTTTACACAACGAATGCGCAGTTTGAACAGCAGATAAGTCGTGACCTGTCCATGTACTTTGATTTCACCCATTCGCAGGGCGTGCACATGACGCGCTTTTTAAATGTGAATCGGAAGTTGAACGCGGCCGGTTTTCCCATCTTCGGCGATTACCTCGGAGAAGTGATGGTTACCAGCGCGGTGGGCAAGTCGATGTATAACGGTTTCACGGTTGGTATGCGCAAACGCCTGAGCAACAAATACCAATTCGAATGGAACTACGTCTGGTCCAAGGACAAGGACGATGACTCGAATGAACGAGATCCGTTTACCGATCGTTCGTTTGACATCAATAATCTGCAATTCGATTATGCGTTGTCGGATCGCGACATTCGGCACAAGTTCAACTTCTATATGTACTCAGAGCTGCCCTGGGGTTTTGAGTTTACGCCGCGTGTTCAGGCACGATCGGCCCAGCCGGCGATTCCGCCGACGCGCACTGCGACCAATCGCAATACGCTGCGCAAAGACAATCAGTATTTTTCGTTCGATTGGCGCCTGGCGAGGCCGTTCAAATTTGGCGAACGGTACGAGCTAACGCCGATAGTCGAAATGTTCAATACTTTCAACAACGATAATTTTATTAACTCGCTCGGCGGTCCCGGGAATCAAAATTCTTTGACCGCGCCGAGCCTGTTTGACTTCAACGGGTTCCTGCGCCTCGGCGTTGGCGATCCGCGACAGTTGCAGCTGGCAGTGAAGTTCACGTTCTAAAGCAGCTTTTTAAAGCAAACTGTTAGTTTGCGGTGGTGGTAGGCTCTCAAGTTGAGTGCTGACGCACCACCGCAAACTAAATTTGTTTTACGACTGCGGCGGTGGGCTCAATTTGAGTGCTGACGCACCACCGCAACTAACAGTTTGCTTTACGATGGCAGCCGATCGCTGATTAGCTTTGCAGTCACTGCCGGTGCTTGATTTGTGACATCGATTGAGATTTCACTCGGGAGTTTTGGGAAGTCAAACGCGCCGGCGCTTTTTAGCGATCGGTACTGATCAAGCGAGACCAACTTACCGAATTCTTTACGTGAAGGTTCTTCTATTCGCCGCTCTAGTTCAGTTTCCGAGCAAGTTAATTCGACAAAGACAACTCGCCCTCCCGACGATTCGACCGCTGCAATCGCATCTTGAATGAATTGTTTCCTGACGGTGCGCTCGGGATTGAAGGTGAAGATCAATGAGCGGTCGTTTCGCGCGGCCTCCGCAAAGGCCGCGAGCCAAATTTGTTCGCGCAAGTTTACGAAGGACGGTGTACCGAAAGCGAAGAGCGAACTAACCAGGTCGACGGTCAGATGATTGTGAAACAAAGGAAAGCCGGTTAGCGTTGCGAGCTCGCGCGCCACCGTTAGTTTACCGACCGCTGGCGCACCGTGAATGAAGACGAGAAGCATCTTAGGCCTCATAATAATTCGGACGACCGAAAAAAATAAATAACGACTCGCAGAGCACTGACCACATGACACGCAGTCGCCTCAAATCAAACTGCATTAGTATTCGCCGAGATCAATTTTCACTGCAAGCCCGATCACTTCAGAATTTCGATGCTTGTTATCGGATGAAGTTCCCAGGCGGTGGCGCGCCAGTTGTTCGCTCTTCCGGGCGCTGTATTCTCAGACTCGCCGGCATGTAAAGCATCAAAGAACAGCCAGCCTTCGAAGCGCACTCGACGACCCGACAACTCGCGTTTCAATCTTTCCAGCGACCATTCTTTGGTTGATTCCATTCGCGGTGTTACCTCCAAAACAACCTGCTCTCGTGCCGGTGAGTCTGGCCTTGGCGCAACCATGAGGTGAATATCGCGACGACAAAAACAGTTTGCAGCCTCAAGCGGACCTGCATAGATGGAAACGACAAACCCTTCAAGCGTCGCTGCGCGCGAGGCGACCCAGCGTGATTGATCTTCGCCAGGCTGTAAGAGACTGTCGAGGGTTACCCGTGGGTCGAAATCGGAGCGCCCGGGCAGTGCAGTCCGATTTTTTATCTGCTGAAATTCGCGTCGTTGCGCTGTCCAGGCAACACCCGAGGTAGGGCAATAGTTCCTGAGCGCCAGAAACAAGAGTGCCAGCAACGCAAAGGCAGTCAGGATGGAACGGACGATTCGTTTCACGATGGTCAATCGTAAAGGGGCGCCTGACGATAATCCAGGCGGTACTGCCCTCATTGCCGTGTGTATTTAGAGATGTCAGATCTTTTTTCAGTTGATGTGCACCTTTTCCCTCCCGGTCTGCGCGTTAACAAAAGGAACTAAAGAAATGCCCTGAAAGACAATTAACCAGGAGAAGAAAATGTCTACAGCAGTTCCTGAGGTCAATAAAAAGGCTATACCCCAGAATCCAAACCCCACGGCTGCGCCTGACGCGCCGCCCGAGGCCGTCCTAACGCAGCTGATTACCGGCGGCCTTGGTTCGCAGGCAGTTTACGTTGCCGCCCAACTCGGCATTGCGGACTTGCTAACTGATGGTCCAAAAAATGTTGACGAACTTGCGGCGGCCGCGAATGTCGATGCGCCCTCGCTTTACCGCGTGTTGCGCGCCTTGGCTTCGCTCGGAGTTTTTGCTGAACGCGATGACCAGGTGTTTGAACTAACAGCCACAGCTGAGTTGCTGCGTTCGGATTCGCCAACTTCGCTACGGCACCTCGCAATTTTTATGGGCGAAGACTGGCACTGGCGAGTCTGGGGCCGGACTTTGTACAGCGTACGTACCGGCAAGGCAGCCTGGGATCAGGAACATGGTTGCGATGTGTTTCCATTTTTTGCTGCGAATCCCGAAGCGGCGAAAGTTTTTGATCAGGCTATGACCAGCTTGTCGAATCTGGCGATCAACGCAGTAATTGAAGGTTACGATTTTTCCGGCTTCGGTACTTTGGTGGACGTGGCCGGCGGACAGGGCCGGCTATTGACTGCAATTCTCGCCGCGAACCCATCGGTTAAGGGTGTTCTGTTTGACCAGCCGCATGTTCTTGCCGGCGCGAAAGGCAACGAACAAATAACCGGGCTTGGTTCTCGTTGCGAACTGGTTGATGGCGACTTTTTCGCAAGTGTGCCGGCGGGCGCGGACGCGTACATCATGAAGCACATCATTCACGATTGGGATGATGAACGAGCAGTGAAAATCCTTCGGAACGTGAGAAACGCTATGAAGCCGGACGGTCGCGTGCTGCTGGTGGAATCTGTGATCACTGCCGGCAACACGCAAGACTTTGGCAAGTTGCTCGATATCGAAATGCTGGTTTCGCCGGGGGGCAAAGAACGCACTGCTGAGGAGTATCGGGTACTGTTTGCGAAAGCGGGGTTGCGCCTGACGCAAATCGTTCCCACCAAGTCGCCTTACAGTGTGATAGAAGCGGTGCCTGTCCGATAAGCTTTAGGTTGTCGTGGATTCAGACGATCAAGTAAGAGTAGTTCAGGGCCGGATGTATACCGCGAAGCGGTTAAGTAACTTAGCCCAGGGTTGCCGCGTTACAAGGCTACCCTGGGTAACGGGTTGATGAAAGTATTACCCCAACGGGGTTGTGTTGTTACTCGAAGAAACGACGCGGTCTTTCATTCATCTTTTATGTTTGCTCGCAGAGGAGACGCAACCCCTTCGGGGTAAGATGCCCTACACAATTCCTGCCCAGGGTAGCCGCGCGACGCGGCAACCCTGGGCTTGGTTACATAACCGCTTCGCGGTACAAATCACGTGTTGGTCAGCGCTGTTTTCTTATCTCAGTTGAGCAGATTGGGTCCGTTGAGCATCCTCTTGCTCCGCCGTTTGCGTAACAGTCTTAGTGCTGGCATTCATCAGCTCAGCGAAACGCGGATCCGATCGCAAGCGTTCCAAATTCGGATCGACGCGCGCGAAGGTGAAGCCGACTGCGTGGTCGCGTTCTGCCTGGTCCAGCCAGGTAAAAGCGTTGTCGTTGTCGCCAAGCAGGCAATAGATAACGGCGATTTCATAGGCAGTGACCCATTCTTTCGGCCGCCGCGCCAGTAACTCTTCCAAAATTCGACGCGCCTCCTCGGTATTCCCAATCGCCGCTAACACATGGGCTTTTTTAGCGCGCGTAGTTGGCGTATCACCGGCGAACACTCGTTCCTGTTCAAATGCCGCCAGTGCTTCGGCGTGCATTCCTTTTCGTTCGTAGGTCCAGCGCAAGACCGTGTGCGCTGCCACTCCGCCAGGATCCAACTCCAGTGCTTTGCGACAAGCCTCGATGGCTTCGTCAAATCTGCCGGCAAGGAAAAGTACATTTGCCACGCCACTCGCGACAATCGCGGATTGCGGCGAGATTTCGCGGGCGCGTTGCATTTCGGCGAGCGCTTCGTCGTGCCGGCCCATGGCTGAAAGATTGTAGGAATACCAGCGATGCGAAACCAGGGCCGTAGGCTTTAGTTCGATTGCCTTTTTGAACTCGCGTTCGGCATCGATCCAGTCACGATCATAATGGAGCCGAACAAATCCCAGTGCGGCGTGGGCCTCCGCCAAATCAGGATCAGCGGCCACTGCGTTTGTTGCTGCTTTGCGGGCTTGCGGCCATGCTTCTTCGGGCGCGGGCTCGACGTACCAATTGAGAAGCGAATAACAATCGGCAAGCTCGGCATAAGCGAGCGCGAATTTCGGATCCAGCTCGACGGCGCGTTCGAGGCGGGGAATCGCCTGCTTTAGACCTTCGGCGGTGCGGCGGGTGGCATAGTAACGACCGGCTGCATAGAGTTGACGCGCTTCTTCATTCTCGCTGGGCAACGTGTCCGGCTGAGGACTCATGGGAGAGGTTACGCGAGATTGCTCATCCGCACTGGAAACAACGCCGCTTCCGCTTTGCGTAAAGTCACGCTGCGTTTCCGGCTTTGCCGCCCCGTTTGCCAGGCGATGGTTAAGCTTGCGCAATAACTGGACAAACCGCGGATCGTTGCGCACCGAATCGAGTTCTGGCTCCACCGCCATCCAAACAATCCAAGCGTCCTTGATTTGAAAAGCGCTCTCCAGCAGATCGAGGGCGCTGCCTTTTCTTCCCAACGCGCAATGGACCAGTGCCAGGTGGTATGGCGAGATGTAGCGATGCAGCGCAACTTCCGCCATCTCGGCAAGAATCAGCTCGGCGCGTGCAGCGTCGCCGGCGGTTGCATAAGCAGAGGCCAACCGGCCCAGCGTGTGCGAAGCTTTGCCGATCATCTCGATCGCTCGCGATGCTCGCGCGATTGCTTCCTGGTGCCGGCCGACCTGGCTCAGCGCGTAACTCGAACAATAAAGCACCATCGCGTTTTGCGGTTCGCTTTTTAAAGTCTGGTCGCAAAATGCCAACGCTTCAGCAAAGCGTCGTGATTGATAAGTACAAAAGCCCAGGCACAGACCGGAAAGAACTGCCAGCGGGTCGAGTTGACGCGCAATCGTGGCTTCGCGCAGAGACTCGGCAAAGCGACCTTCCATCGCCAATTGAAAGGCATACCACACGCGCGCATCGGCATAGTTGGGATTGAGTTCGAGCGAACGCAACAATTGTTGCTCAGCTCTCTCCCAATCAAAGTCGCGACAGAGTATTGCCTGGCCCAGGGCGCCATGGCCTTCGGCCAGCACCGGATCGATCGACACCGCCGTCGCGGCGGCTTCATAAGCAGCGGCCGAACAATCCCGGTGTGGCAGCACGCCAAAAATCCCGAGCCAGTTGTAGTATTCGGCAATGCCCGCGTAAGCAACCGCGTAATGCGAGTCCGCCGCAATCGCCTGGTGATAACACACCACCGCTTTGGCGAATCCCTCTTCGGTGAAAGTATTCCAGTGATAACGACCGCGCAGGTAGGCCTCGTGCGCCTGCGGATCGTCGGTGCCGCGCTTTGCCAGGCGAATGCGATCGTCCCCGCTCAGGTGAGGTACGATTGCCTCGGCAACTCGCGAGGAAATTGCGTCCTCCAAACTAAGAACGTCCGTAAATTTCTCGTCGAATTGCTCAGCCCACATGGCCGTTCCGTCGCGTACGCTTAGGAGTTGAATAGTGACGCGTATGCGATCGCCGGCGCGCCGTAGTCTACCGTCAAGCACAAACGCGACGCCCAATTCGCGTCCCGCCAGCAACGGATCTGTTTGCGCGCCGTAACGCAAGACGCTGCTCGTAGGCCGCACGGCAAAACGTCGAATCGCACTTAATCGCGTGATCAGCACATCGGCTAGTCCGGTGCCGAGATAGTCAGGCCCCGAATCCGATCCGGTGCCAGTGTCCAGCAATTTCAGCGGCAGCACAGCCAGCGAGTTCTCAGTCTGGATAGGCTCCGTTTGAATCGCACGGTGGGCACGCGGCGAGTCCGGTAATTCTGAAACAGCAATGCCATCGAGGTAACGCGCGATGTCATCGCGCAGTTGCTCGGCAGTTTGATAGCGCCATTCCGGTTCTTTCCTCAAGGCGCGCATCATGATCGTATCGAGGTCGCCGGAAAGATCGCGACGCAGCGATTCGACACTCGCATTGCGAGTTGAGAACAACTGCTTAAGCGTGGTCACTTCGTCGCCGCCGACAGCAAGATGCGGCAACAAATCTTCAGGGCGGGTAATGATGACGCTCGGCGCTAGCGGCTCTTCTTCGCAAATGACGCGCGCAATCTCGTGCGGTGCGCGATTTACCAGTCGATAGGGACGATGCCCGGTTAGCAGCTCATACAACAACACGCCGAGTGAGTAAACGTCTGTTGTTGGTGTTGTTTCCCCACCCTGTACTTGTTCCGGTGAAGCGTATTCGGGCGTCATTAAACGCATCGCGGTTGCGGTTGGATCGTGCGTAATTTCGCCGGCCAGCTCGGGATTCAGCAGCTTTGCAATGCCGAAGTCGAGCAGCTTGGGAACACCCTCCGAAGTAACGAGCACGTTCGAAGGTTTGATGTCGCGATGGATAACCTGCTTCTGATGCGCATAGTGAACAGCATCGCAAACGCCGAGGAAAAGTTTCAGTCGCTCGGCAATACTCAGGTTGTGCGCGTCGCAGTAACGATAAAGCGGCTGGCCTTCGATGTACTCCATTACGAAGTAGGGCAGGCCGTCGTCGGTTGTGCCCCCGTCGAGCAAGCGAGCGATGTAGGGATGATCGAGCGCGGCCAGGATCTGCCGTTCTTTGCGAAAGCGCCGGAGGATAAAGTCGGTATCCATGCCGCGCTTGACCAGCTTTATCGCGACGCGCAGAGTGAATTCGTTGTCAACTCGCAACGCTTCATAAACCGCGCCCATACCGCCGCGGCCAACCTCGCGCTCGATCCGGTAGGCGCCCAGCCGGCGACCGATCATCGGATCTTCCTCGTCGTCATAAACGAACGACTCGATCGCACTCAGTTCGGTAGAACCGTAAACAGGATGCTCAAGTAGGCCACTGGCGCTGTCATGCTGAAGCAGGAGAGTTTCGACGTCGCGTCTCAGTCCAAGGTCTGCGGCACAGGCCTGGGCAACGTAACGCTCTCGCTCGGCGGGAGCGAGATCGACGGCAGCCTGAAAAATTTCTTCAACCTGTTGCCAGCGTTCGGGGGTCATAAATTAGCTATTGGTTTTTGCTTGGTCTTTGAACTGGGTGCTTAGTACTTTGAGCTTAGTGCTTTGCACTTAGTACTTTCAATCATACTTAGCACTTCGGACGTGGTAATCAAATCTTCGTAAGTGGCCCCCAGCGGGCGAAGTACAAAGATCAAAGCCCGAAGCACCAAGTTCAAAGCACCAAGTTCAAAGTACCAAGTTCAAAACATTCAAGACCAAAGACCAAACACCTACTTTTGCATTTCACCGTACAGATAAGCTTTAGCCAGCCGCCAATGGCGCTTGATTGTGGTGGGCGTAACGCCCATAACGTCGGCAGTCTCTTCGATCGAAAGTCCGCCAAAGTATCGCAATTCCACCA
>DATAOU010000056.1:0-2733 GCA_036265575.1 Pyrinomonadaceae bacterium | reverse complement strand
GCCTCGGCGGATCCGTCCTTTGGCGCACAAGAGTATGGTTCGTGTATCGCTGTGGTCGCGACCGATGCGCCATTGTTGCCAAACCAGTTAAAACGATTAGCACGGCGCGTGTCGCTTGGACTTGCGCGAACGGGAACAATTTCCGGCAACGGCTCCGGGGATTTGTTTATAGCCTTTTCGACTGCGACTCCAAACGTCGCGAATCCGGATCAAGTGACGCACACCGTTCAAACAATTCCGAATGATCTGATGGATCCGCTTTTCACAGGCGTGGTTCAGGCCACCGAAGAGGCGGTTGTCAATGCACTGGTGGACAACCATTCAATGACCGGCCGCGATAATCACTACGTCGAAGCGTTGCCGCACGATCGCCTGCGCGAGCTCATGAAGCCCTCCCGCTCAATGCGGTGATGCAAGCTGTAATGTGGGCTGTCCTCAGCGCATCAGCCGTGACGGCTAAATTAATGCGATTGCTACCTTGGCAGCTATCTCCAGCACACGGAGCGTCAGTTTCTCAGCGCGTTCCTGCTGCTGTGCCGGCTGGCTGTCGATAAAGACCCGAAGATCGCGCTTTTGGTTTTCTACGAAGAAATCGAAGTCCTCCTTGTCGATCTTTCGCTTTTTTAGGAGAACGAGACGCCGTTCGAGTTCCTCTGCATTTTGTCGGACCAGCTCGCTAGTGTCGCCTTTAGCCTGGGCGAGCAAATCCTGAAATTCCTCCTTTGTCGCAGCGACCGATTCGTCGCTGATCTGACCAAGTGCCGAGTCGAGCTCCGATTTTTTCCGCGAAGTCTTCCGGGAAGGTCTCCCGGCAGGCTTCCTGCGTTTGGGCTTACCGACCGAGGGCATGATCGTAGGTCTTGTTGACGTCGTTCTTCATCTCGGTTGCCAGTGCTGGAGTGATTTTACCGCGGCTGGCTTTACTTCGCAGATGCGCAGCGTCAGCATCGAACTGTCCTTTGAGATTGACGAGAACCGGACGGCGCGCGGTGAATTTCTCATCGGCGATGGCCTGCTGAAACTTTGCGTTGCCTTCGTTCACTTTCGCGTTGAACGCAGCTGCGTTGAATTTTTTGCCAGGCACAGCAAACTCGTTGATAAAGGCAAGTTCAAAATTGCGCAGGCTTTCGATGGTGGCATCGCTTCCGGTTTTAGTGAAAGTCGCGGTGCCGCAACTCGCAATGAAGATTGCAGCGACACAGAGGAAAACATTTCGAGCAACAGGCTTTGAATTCATATGGCGGTCCCTTAAGTGGCCGATCTTGCGCCGGCTCGCGTCCACGTGTCAAGAATTGAAGAGCGCCGGTTCACCTAGATCCGAACTCCGTAGCCTTTATTTCTATCTTTATTGCTGGGTAGCTCCTGAAGTCGCCTGTGCTCTCCTGCTCGTAGAGGGAACGCCAAATGCCGCCAGGTTCATAACGATCATCACGAGCGCGAAGAAGTATAGCCCCATCATCAATCCTATGGAGGAATGCATCGCCAAAATGCAACCAAGCCAAATCCGGCGCGTCCTTTTCAACCAAATGAAAACTGGGTAACTCACCTCGAGCAGGCAAATCAAAATGCCAAGTAGAGGCAGAACATATTTGAAATGAAGCAAAAGATCCGGCGAGACCAGGTTGAATGGGGGGCGGATCAGCGAGCGCCAAAGATTAGAGCCGTCCCACCAGCCGTTGCCAAGAACTTTTGCCAGGCCGCCGATGAAGTAAACAAAGCACAGATGCACCTGTAACACTCGGCGCCAAAAACCCAGCGCCTGTGGGTTGCTCGGTTTTGTTTTTACTACCCAGTTATCGAAAGAGTAACGGTCTGGCAGTGGAGATAACATCAGGTAGAACAGCGCCGTTGTCATAAAGTTGTCGGCGCCATAGGCGAGTAATCCTCCGCTTTCGGCAGCACACAAGTGGACAAACCACGCGACAATCGCTGCTGGCCGAGACAACAGCCCGAACAACAAAAGACAGCCCGCAGACAATAAGGCTACCCAGGCAACGGTAAGCACTGTTTCCTCGCTGATGTTTAAGGTGCGACCAGCGGCAATCAGCCAGCCAAACCTAGGGATCAGGGGACTCTCGAACGAGGTAATAGCTTCGCCGAGTTCACGACCAACAAGACCCTTGCCACTACCCGCGAACAGATAATGCCAATCGCTTCTTAAGAACAGCGCATAGAGAGTAACTTGCAGACCCAAACCGATCCGAAACACGGTGAGCCACGTGTCACTTTCGGACGGGAATAAAAAGTGGAGAAAACGTTGCCAGCCCCTATTCAGCGGGTTGAGCTTCAGATTGGCTTCCACATACGAAGTCAGTGAGGCCACTTAGTGATCGCCTACTGCCGCTCTTGCCCACGCAGACTGAAATCGAAGCTGAACATTGGCTCGAACGTTTCCGCTTTCCCATGTTCGAAGTCAGTGATGCTAGGTAAATGGACAGCTTCCAAAGTGGCTCGAACCTTCTTTACGTCTGGGTGCTCACGCCAGACGGAGAACGCCAGCATCTTGACGAGCGCCTCTCGAATCGATTCGTAACGTTCGTCGGGCAACCTATCTAACAAACTGTCCAAACGCAGTGCGGCGGCTTTGCTGCGCACATGCGGTGACTCGTATTCTACGCGTCCGTCGTCATGAAACAGCTCCAACGTCAGTCGGTGGTGACTTGGAACATTAGGTGCAAAAAAGCTGTACCCGGCCTGGATGCCAACGGCATGAAGATACGTTGCGATGCCTCT
>DATAOU010000055.1:0-3975 GCA_036265575.1 Pyrinomonadaceae bacterium | reverse complement strand
AATTGGCAAAATGAGGGGCCGCCCGGTGAAAACCGCGCGGCCCTTCAACTCGTAAAGCAAACTGTTAGTTTGCTTCGGCTCGTTGGCGCTCAACTGTATTTTACTCGACCAACGCAAACTAACAGTTTGCTTTACATGTTGGCTTGTATTGGCTTTGCAGTTAAGGTAAAAACTGTAAACAATCAACCCCCAGAAAATCGTTTAAGAAGTATCAGATTGCTGGGACCGGCATCTCTTAAAGAGCTTCGACAGCCAATTACGACCAGGGACAACCATTCGTGCAAAATTCACAAACCCGATTCTTAACCGCAGCGTTATTTCTGATCGCGCTCGCACTTTCGGCTAAGGCGCAAGAGGGCTGGACAGCGACCCGAGTCGGCCTCGCTGGCAAAGATCTGAACACAGTTTTCTTTCTTGATGGCAAACGAGGCTGGGTTGGTGGCGACGGAGGGTTCCTCGCGCGCACCGACGATGGCGGAACTAGTTGGGTGCGGCAAACGATCGATACGCCCGATGCAATCAATGACATTTATTTTCGCGACAAAGAAATTGGTTTCGTGCTGGCAGGCAACACACTCTTTTCAACCCGCGATAATGGTGCTCGGTGGACTGAGGTGCGGCGTTTTCTCCCGCGAGAATTCGACGGCGCTGATGTCGAGCTTTACAGCGTACGGTTCTCAAGTAAGAAAAAAGGCTGGGTGGTCGGCTCGGTCAGCAAAAACGAGAGTGTTACCGACAGCATTTTACTTTACACCGAAGATGGCGGCGAAACCTGGCGCCGGCAACGCGCGCCGAGCCGCCTGGAGCTGATTCATATTGAGTTTGCGAGTGACAAACGTGGCTGGATTGTGGGAACTGATGGCACAATTCTTACCACTGCCGACGGCGGATTAAGCTGGACAAAGCAAGACTCAAAAACGGCCGCGACAATCTATCACCTCGATTTTCGCGGCGAGAAGAGAGGCATCGCCGTGGGTGAACGTGGCACGATTTTGCGAACGTTGGACGGCGGAATCACCTGGACACCGATAACCATTAAAGCGCGCGCGACACTATTAAGTGTTCAATTTATCGACGACGACAGTGGCTGGGCGATAGGCCGCAATGGAACAATCTTACGCACCAATGACGCCGGCGCGACCTGGATAGAGCAGGAATCGGGGACGAAACAAAATCTCTACGGATTATATTTTGTAAAGAAGGCCGGTTGGGCAGTGGGCGGCGACGGCATGCTGCTTCGTTACCAGCAGTAGAACAGACATTTCCGTTCTGTCTAGTCTGGCAGTCGCTTTATTCCATGCGAGCCAATGCAGAACCATGAGCGGTAGCGACCGGATGCTAGAGTCAACAAGCAATTGAGTTATTCGAGCGGCCTCCAACGTTGAATGCTGGCATCCGGTCGCTACTGCTCCCGCTTCTGCATTGAGCGTTAGTTATTCGGGCGTTACGCCACAACAATAAAACTGGCAGGAATGCCTATCCTCCTTAACCAAGACAACTGAAAGCGACTGGATTGGCATCTTAGAGTTCGAAGTTATTTTGGATGGCCGTAGTTATAATGGTCACCATAACTTCGGTTCCTCCTGTGATTACGCCCGGCGCGAAAGCCGGGCGTCTTTTTTTGCGTAATGCAAACTGTTATTTGCGGTGGCACCCAGCCATCAACAAGAGGCGGCTATGAGGACCGCAAAGTTCGTTTGCTTTATTCGCGCTGACCGGTAAACGTGAGTGCCGGCGCATCTTGCAAGTTTATTGTTCCTTCCATCTCATCGCCTGTTACTTCAGCGACAATGTTGGCTTCAATTGCATGGCCCGCCACGTCAAGTGAAACGACGGCGGTTAAAGACTCACCATCCACATTCGCCGACAACTCGCCACTACCCATTTCGGATTCAACTTTTCCTGAAAGGCCGTTTGCGCCTGGCGTTAGCGTTAATGTCGCGGGAATTGTTTGCCCCAGCGGTGTATCGATTTGTAATGACCATTTGCCGGCGTAAAGAGCGACGGCAGTTTCCACTGGCACTTTGTTCTTATCCTTCTTTTTTCCTGCCGTGTTATAGAATTCGATATCCCCAACGTAAGGCTTAATTTGTTCGGTCAGCTGCGCCGCATCACCTACGATTACAATCGCCGCCTCGTCTGGCCGGACATATTTGTTCGCGACTTCTTGAATTTGTTCACGCGTTACTGACTGAATGTTGCTGCGATAGGTGTCCAGGTAGTTGTCAGGCAAACCGAACATTTTTATCTGCAGCAGTTGATCGATTAAGCCTTCCTGGGTTTCCAGGCGAATAGGAAAAACGCCAGTCAAATACGATTTGGCGTCGTCAATTTCTTTTTCGGAAACCGGCTCGCTGCGAATGCGGCCCAGCTCGTAAAAAAATTCTTTTAATGAGTCACCTGTTACCGCCGTTCGGACCTCGGCCGTGGCGCGAAACGTTCCTGCTGTCCGGCGCGCGTCGAGACTCGAGTAAGCGCCATAGGTGTACCCCTTTTCTTCGCGCAAATTCATGAATAGGCGCGATGAAGCGTTGGCTCCCAGCACGGTATGCATGACCAGCAGAGGGAAATAGTCAGAACTGGTGCGCGTAATTCCGGAGTTCGCGATGACGATGTTGGCCTGAGCCGAGCCCGGCCGATCGATGACATAGGCGCCGCGAGACCTCCGTTCCGGCGGAGCAGGGAATTCGTCACTGGGAACCTGGCCGGGTTGCCAACTCCCGAAAAGCGATTCAATCCGCTCGAGTAGCGCATCATGTTCGACATCGCCGGCAACCAGAAGCACTGCGTTGTTGGGAATAAACTTTGAACGATGAAACTCGATCAACTTCTCGCGCGTGGTTGCATCAATGGCTTCGGGAGTAGGCGCTGTGACGGAATACGGATGCGGGCCAAACATTACCTTGGCGACCATCTCGGTTGCCAGAAACGAAGGCTGCGCGCGCTGTTGCTTTAAACTCTCTTTAGTGTTTTGTTTGGTGAGCTCTACTTCATTCTCGGGAAAGACAGGCCTAAGCGCCACGTCTGCGAGCAGCTCGAGAATCTCGTCACTGAAAGTTGTCAGAGAAGAAGCAGCGACCGTGGTGTAATCGGAATTCGCACCCGCTTGCAGCGTGGCGCCCAGGCGCGCGACTTCATCCGCAATCTCGCGACTCGTGCGCGACTGCGTTCCCTCAGTCAACAAACCAGTAAGCATATCGGCGAGACCGGGTAGTTCTGCGGGATCGTGCGCGTCGCCGCTCCGCAATGCCAGACGGTAACTAACCAGTGGCAAGCGTTGATCCTGAACAACCACCACGAGCAGCCCATTAGGCAGCGTGGTTTCCGAAGTGGTTGGCAGCTTTATCGGTCGCGGTGGTAATGGGGGCGGCGGTTGTCTGAGAGTTTCCGTTTGTATGTTCGTCATTAGGTATGCAATGGACCGGACACGCGTTCAATTTGTTGTGACGGATCGGCTGGCTGTTCTGTTCGATTCTCAGCGTCGGCAACCAGGCCGCCGCCATTTACAGCCGGTTGAGCTGGCGGTTGCGCCGGCACCTGGGGCGCAGGGGCGGCCGGTTGTTGTGGCTCACCCGGAGGCAGCTCTGACGCGGGCGGCTCTGCCGGCGCTTCTTCGCCTAAAGCGGCGGGCACAATGTCCAGCACGACGCGATTGTCAATGTCGAGAAAACGTTCGACTGAACTACGAATTTGTTCCGGGGTAATGGACAAGTAGTGATCGAGTTCAGAGTCCATCAACGTTGGGTCACTATCGTAGAGTGTGTATTCTGCCAGCCGCTGGGCTCGATACATCGTGGATTGCCGGCCGCGAACAACATCGTTGCAAAGCGAATTGCGCAGCTTCTCCATCTCCTCAGCGGAGGGACCGGACGCTCGCAGCGCCCTAATCTCTGCAAAGATTTGATCGCGAATGGTCGCGACTTCTTCGCCGGGCTTAGGCAAAGCAAAGATGTACAGCGCAGAAGGTCCGCGTCT
>DATAOU010000054.1:0-4907 GCA_036265575.1 Pyrinomonadaceae bacterium | reverse complement strand
CGAACGGCAGACAGCGAACAGCGAACGGCAGACAGCGAACAGCGAACGGCAGACAGCGAACAGCGAACGGCAGACAGCGAACAGCAAATGAACAGAAAGCGACGAACAGCGAGCAGGAAGCGGCGATGGAATTCAACGTGTTCTTCCGCTCCGGCTGTTTGCTGTTTGCTGTCTGCTGTTTGCTCTTCCACAAAAGTGCGAGGCGCAAAATTTCGATGCCGAATCATTTGAAAGTCACGCAAGAAGCTCGCGGCCGCGTCTCCGGCGACGGAATTGAGCTGGCGTTTGGATATTGGCCGGGACGCGGATCGCCGGTGGTCGCAATTCATGGCCTGACGGCGTCGTTTGTAAGTTATGCCGGCGTTGCCGAGCGCTTGAATGGACGCCGGCCGCTTTTTGCTCCTGATTTGCGCGGCCGCGGCAACTCCGACAAACCTGAAGGCCCCTATGGCATGGCCCAACACGCACGCGACGTGGCGGTGGCAATGCGGACTCTTGAGCTGGGGCCATCAGTCATCGTCGGGCATTCCATGGGAGCTTTTGTTGCCACTGCATTAGCGGACCAAAATCCCGAGCTGGTCAGCGGCATCATCATGATCGATGGGGGCTACGTTCCCGATTTGCCGGTTGGTGTCGATGCCTCACAAATGCTTGACGCGACACTTGCCATGCGCATCGCGCAGCTGACTCGCACCTACGATTCACGCAGTGCGTTCCTGGAATTCTGGCGCGGTCAACCGAATTTTCCGGCCGACGATTGGAATTCCTGGACGGAAGCATTTCTTAACTACGAGGTCGCGGGCGATACCACAGTCAAGCCAAAAGCATCAGCGACCGGAGTGCGGTTGGACGTCGCTGAGGCATTTAAGAAAGACGAGATCGTAGCAAGGTTGAAATCGCTCAGCGTTCCCGTACTGCTCCTGCGCGCCGAGAAAGGCCTTGAGCCAGGCCAGCCGTCGATTTTTCCTGACTCGATGATGCAATCGTTTCGCGAGTGCATTCCCGATATGAAAGATGAAGTGATTTCCGGCACCACTCATTTCACCATCACGCTTGGTGAACGAGGCGCCTCAAGAGTTGCTGATTTGATTGTCGAATTTGCTGAGACTTGTGAGGAGCAGCCGTGAAGTTCAAACAGATCATCATTTCAATGCTGGCACTGGCTTTTCTGCACACTGCAGCCTACGGAGGCAGTTGGACAGGCGGAACAGTCAAGAATTCTTTCGGCTCGCGTGACTATAAATTGTGGCTGGCAACCGGATACCGCAAAGAGAAGCCGGTTCCGCTCGTGTTGATGCTGCATGGCTGTATGCAGAAAGCGGAAGACCTCGCCGCCCTTTCAGGAATGAATGATCTCGCCGACGAGAATAACTTCCTGGTTGCTTATCCGCAGCAGGTTGCAACGGCCAATCCGCTGAGTTGCTGGAATTGGTTTGACCCAAAGCATCAGTCGCGAGACGCAGGTGAACCCGCTCTCATCGCCGCCGTCGTTCAGGATATACGCTCTGCTTACAGCATCGATAGCAAACGCATATATGTGGTCGGCATCTCCGCCGGCGGCGCGATGGCCGTAGTGATGGCCGCGACTTATCCGGAACTCTTCGCCGGTCTGGGGGCGATGGCCGGCGTGGAGTACAAGGCAGGCACAACTGTTCAGGGCGGGCTGGCTTCGATGAAGGCCGGGGGGCCCGATCCAAATCAACAGGGCCTACTTGCGTTTCAGGCAATGCAGCAAGGTTTGGGGACAGCCAAAAAGCGCATGCCGGTAATCGCTTTTCATGGAACCAAGGATCCCTATCTCAATCCACTTAATACTGACCAGCTGATAGCTCAATGGGCGCAGACGAATGATTACCTTGATGACGGTAAGGACAATGACAGCGTCAGCATTCAATCGCCGCTGGAAACAAAAGGCGCAGTTCCCAACGGTTACAGCTACACGCGCAGTCAGTACAAAGACGGCAACGGCCGGTTGCTGATAGAAAAATGGATCGTCGAGGGTCTTGGTCATGCGTGGTCGGGAAGCCCGATCGCAAATCAGTTCGCCGACGCAAAAGGACCCAAAGCGAGCGCGGAGACGTGGAGATTTTTCACTGAAACTAGTTCGGTTTCGCCGGCGCACAAAACTGCCAAGCCGAAAAGGGGAGACTGAATGAATATCGGATCTCTCCTGCCACGACACGCCCAGTACCGTCCAAATCACACGGCGCTGATATTTGAAGATCAACGGCTGAACTTTCTGGAACTTAACCGGCGTGTCAATCAGCTTGCTAACGCGCTGCTTAGCTTAGGAGTGAAAAAAGGCGATAAGGTAGCAACCATTTTGCCAAATTGCCTGGAGCTGCTTGAGAGCTACTGGGCCATCGTAAAGATAGGCGCAGTGATTGTTCCGCTCAGTCAGTTGTTGCGCGGCAAGGGACTGCTAAACCTGTTGCGGGATTCTGATACTTCCACGGTCATTACGAATTCTTCGTTTGCCAAAGAATTAGATTCCATCAAACCGGAACTGAAAGACATTCCGGCCAACCGTTATATCTCGACCGACGATGCCGCAGGCTATCAGAGTTACAGTGCGTTAACCGCAGCGGCGGGCAGCGCCGAACCGCCCAGGGTTTCGATCAAAGACGAAGACCTATTCAACATTATCTATAGCAGCGGCACCACCGGGCTTCCCAAAGGAATCGTGCATACCCATTACGTCAGGGGAATGTACTGCATGATGTTCCCGTCCTCGTTTCGCATGCGGCCCGAAAGCGTTGTCATTCACGCTGGTTCGATCGTTTTCAATGGAGCCTTTGTGATGCTGATGCCGGCGTTGTATCTCGGCGCCACCTACATCCTGCAGAAACATTTCGAACCGGAAAGCTTTATCGCGGCGGTAGAGCGCGAGCGGGCGACGCACGTGATGATGGTGCCCTCGCAGATCGTAGCCATGTTGAATTCTCCAGGGTTTTCAGCGCAGAGGTTGCGTTCGCTCGAAGCCATCTGTTCAGTTGGCGCACCGCTGCATCGGGAACACAAGGATCGTTTGACGAAGACACTGCCGGATTGTTTTTACGAGCTTTACGGATTGACGGAAGGATTCATCACGATCCTCGACAAGAACGATTATGCCGCCAAGCCAGATTCGGTAGGCGTGCCCGTTCCTTTTTCCGAAATGCGCATAGTTGATAGCGATGGCAGAGACGTCGGCGTTGGCGAAGTCGGTGAAATTGTCGGTTACAGTCCCGCGCTGATGCCCGGTTATTACGGGCAACCGGAGTTGACCGCGCAGGCTGTTGTCGATGGCTGGCTGCACACGGGCGACCTTGGTTATGTCGATGAGGACGGTTTTCTATACCTCGTCGATCGCAAGAAAGATTTGATCATCTCGGGCGGTGTCAACGTCTTCCCCAAAGACATTGAAGAAATCATTGTGCAGCATCCAGCGGTGCGTGAGGTCGCAGTCTTTGGTGTGCCGAGTGAGAAGTGGGGCGAAACTCCACTCGCTGCTGTGATTCTTAAGCGCGAGGGCGAAGTCACAGAACGTCAATTGTGCGACTGGATTAACGAGCGGGTTGACGGAAAACACCAACGCGTCCGGGAGGTCGTGTTTATGCGGGACTTTCCTCGCAGCACTGCCGGCAAAACACTCAAGCGCGAGATGCGAGAACCCTACTGGGCAAATCGCGCCGCGCGGATTTAGTTGATGCAGCTTTGATGATCAGCACTTGAGTGGAATGGGGTCGGCACAGCGGGTGAGTTCGCAGGGTTCACCACAGAGACCCAGAGAACACAGAGCGTGCACAAAGAAAAACGAATTAGGACACCATGAGCAAATTCGCAATCCGCAATCAGCAATCGTAAAGCGATTATGGGAACTCTCGATGGCAAGGTTGCTTTGGTGTCAGGCGCCGGTCGCGGCATCGGCCGGGCCATCGGCATGAAGTTGGCGGAGGCAGGCGCGCGAGTTGTCCTCAATGATCTAGATGCAGAACCAGTGCAGGAAACGGTTGAGCTAATAAGGCAATCGGGCGGGGAAGCAGTCGCCTGCATCGGCAACGTGACCGAGAAACAGTTCGGCGAACGCTTTGTGCAAAGTGCGCTCGACAATTACGCAGGCCTCGACATCATCGTCAACAACGCCGGCTACACCTGGGACAGCGTGATTCAAAAAATGACGGACGAACAGTGGCAAGCAATTATCGATGTTCACCTGACTGCGCCTTTTCGAATTCTGCGTGCAGCGGCTGAGTTCATCCGCAGCGCCGCGAAAAAAGAAGCTGCGGCCGGTCAGGAAATTTTCCGCAAAGTTGTCAACGTCTCTTCCATTTCCGGTCTTTGCGGCAACGCAGGGCAGTTGAACTACGCGGCAGCCAAAGCCGGCATTGTCGGCGTTACCAAAGCGTTGAGTAAAGAGTGGGGACGCTACAAGGTCAACGTCAACTGCGTTGCTTTCGGTTTTATAAGGACGCGCTTGAGCGAATCAGATGTTCGCGATAACGCAACGGTGGAAATCGAAGGCAGAAAAATCAAAATCGGAGTCAATCAGGATTTGATCGCGACCGCCGAGCACGCAATTCCGCTCGGTCGGCTCGGCACACCGGAAGAAGGCGCCGGTGCCGTTTACCTGCTCTGCCTGCCAGAGTCGAACTACATAAGTGGCGAGACGCTGGTCTGCAGTGGCGGATTCATGATGTGAAGTTCTTGAAATGTTTCTGGAGGTCTAAACAATGATTATGATTAGAAGCTTAACGTGTCTGTTCGCGATCACTTTGATCATCGGGTTCGCCGGTGTCGTCAGCGCACAGGTAACAACCGGAACCATCAGCGGCTCGGTTGCTGATCCTAACGGCGCTGTAGTCCAGGGTGCGAACGTAACTGCGACGAACCTGGACACGAATTCGTCGCGGTCTACTACTTCCGAT
>DATAOU010000053.1:0-11245 GCA_036265575.1 Pyrinomonadaceae bacterium | reverse complement strand
CTTGACTCGGTCGATTCGGGAGTTGGCGATACGGTTTTGATAGTTCAGGAAGGTTGGGGCGCCTCGACTGCCGCGACCGGAAAGCCCCAAGCAGCGATCGATTCAGCCATCGTTGGTGTCGTCGATCGCATAGATTTGGCTTAGGCGGCTCTGCCGCAGCCCTTGTGGAAAGGCTCTGCCTTTCCGGTTTCGTTTAATACGTCTTAGAGGCTATGCCTCAGCATGCGAGCGGGCCGGCCGCTCGAAGGAATTATGTCCGCAGAACAAGATCAAGCCCGGGAAATTGCTGAACGAATCGCGCGCCGCGTTTCAGCCGAGAGTACCTCCTCGGTTCGCCCACCCACCGCCGAAGTGAGTTCCGAACTCGCCGCCGTCCGTGCCGGACTCAGCGAATTGCAAAGAAAGATTTCTCAATTAGAAGCGAAAATAACAACGACACCTTCACGCGAAACTACTTCCGCTCGATCATTTCCAGCGGCTGCTCCAGTGACCCCGACAACCCACTCGCCGTGGTTAGCAGGTATCAACAGTTCTTATTCACATCCGAGTCAGGAAAAGTTCGGCGTTGAAGAAGCGACAGTTGCCGAGCTGGTCGACTTTTTTGAAAAGGAAAAAACCTGTAGCGTCGAACCCGGCGGCAAACCTTGCGACCATTGCGCGATGTGCAGCACGCGCGGATTCTAATAGCTGTCCTATCGTTCAATGAAAAGGCCGCCCATGCAGGCGGCCTTTCTTATTCCCAAACTACAGCGACAAATTATTTCGTGGGTGCCGGGCTTGCATTGGGCCGCAAGCTGTTCGAATCAATCCTCGGAACCTGCGTTGCGCCTTCTTCAGCCTTGAAATACGGCTCTTCTTTGAAACCAAAAAGCTTGGCTGAAATAACGGTTGGGAATTTCGCGCGGGTTGTGTTGTAGTCCTGCGTCGCCTCGTTGTAATCCTTGCGCGCGGTAGCTATGCGATTTTCGGTTCCCACGACCTCATCCTGAGCCTTCAAAAAATTCTCGTTTGACTTTAACTGCGGATAGTTTTCCTGCAGCACCAGCAACCGCCCGATAGTGCCGCCAAAACTATTCGACGCGTCGATGACAGCCTGCTTCTGCTCGGGGGTCTTGTCGCCGCCCTCGCCTTGTGGCGCCTGCTGCGTCGCATTCAGCAGCTTGGAGCGGGCTTCCGCAATCTTGCCAAACACTTCCTGCTCCTGAACGCCCGCGAGTTTTGCCGTCTCAATCAAATTGTTAAGCAAGTCGCTGCGCCGCTGTAATTGCGTTTCTACGTTGGCCCACTTGCCCTTCACGTTTTCATGCTTCGTTGTCAGCGTGTTATAGCCGCAGCCGCTGGCGGTGGCCGCAACAAAAACAACCAAAGCGAGTAATCCAAGTCTTCGTTGAATCATTTCAATCTCCTGATCGTACGTTATCGAATTCGTCGACCACCTGGATCACTCGGTCGAGTTGTTCCAGGTAAGCGCCGAAAATGTCGTTCGCTTCTTTTTCCGTAGGGGGCACATAGTCACTCGCGCGAAAGCCGAAAATCTTTTCAAAGGGTTGCGGGTCAAGCCGAAAGCGACGGGCAGTCGCGCGCACGCAATCTGGTTTTGCGACCGGAGCTTCTTCCCCGTACAACATCAGCACTGCCCGAAACAATGCCGCAAAGCTGGCCAAACTATCGCTCATCAGATCGCACAGCTTCTCAACTGAAACTGACGCCGGAATGTACAGCCTTCGAAGCTGAATCAATTTGCTGCGCAGCTCGTACTCGGTTTGGTGGCGCAGGTTTGCATCTGACAATGTCACGAACTCAAACGGATCCTTGCCGTAAAGCACAATGCGCGCCTTGGCCATCTGATTGAACTCAATCGGAAAGACGTCGGCGGCGTCCGACAGTTCCTCGGTTGTGAAATAAACCGGCAGCGGATGACCGAGCCGCTGCCACTCACGCATTGGCGCCTGCGCCAAGCGCAGATCCTCGGGAGTTATGCGGTTGAGAGTTATCAGCAGGTTGTAGTCTGAACGCAGCTCAACATGATCGCCCGCGGCCGCCGACCCGTACAGCACAACAGAAGCGAGGTTATCGCCGTGCGTGGTGCGCAAATCTGCAATGAGACCGTTTAATGCTTCCTGAATAACTGTCCTGGCCATCTTGTTTGCGTCGAATACTAACAGAATTTCAGGTTCAGGGCCGACAAGCGGTAATGTCTGTTCAGCCTACCAGCCACCGCCGGCGCCACCGCCGCCGAAACTTCCGCCGCCCCCAAATCCACCGCCGAAACCACCACCTCCGCCACCAAAACCGCCGCCGCCCCACCCACTACTCGAGCCACCCCAGCCACCGCGACTGCCGCTGTTAAGCAGCGAGCCCAACAAAAACATGTTCAGACACCCACCGCCTCCACCGCCCTTGCGCAAGGATGACAAGATCAGCGCAACAACGAACAGAATGATAATCAGCGTGCAGCACGAAGACGAAAGTCCTCCGGGTGAACTGACAGCCGGTTGGGCCGGCGCCTCGCGGTAGGCGTAACGCTGGTCGATGCCATCGATATTAAACCCACGCTTTTCTGCCAACGTAGCGACATAGGTTTGAATCGTGTCGTAAATTCCCTGGCTGTAATTTCCTTTTTTGAATTGCGGCACCAGGCGCGTGCGCTGGATCTCGCCTACCAGTCCATCGTTGAGATCGCCTTCGAGATGATCGCTTACCTGTGTGAAGTACTTGCGGTCCTTGATTGCGACCACGAGCAGAAGGCCGTTTTTCTCCCCTTCTTTCGAGCCAATACCCCAACCCCGCGCAATCGCCAGCGAGTAATCGAAAATATCCTGGTCGCCGGTGGTGTCGACGGTAACAACAGCGAACTCTATATCCGCACGTTGTTTTAGGTTTAAGTAGATCGATTCCAGTTTTTGCCTGGTGTCACCATCGATTACGTTCGCGTAATCGACGATAGGAGTAAAAGGCGTTGGCAGTGGGATCGGAGATTGCCCGGTTTGAGCGTTCGTTGCGTTCTGGAAGGTCAAAAGCAGAACCGCGCAAACGATTGCGTGTAGCACTAGCCCCCTCTGGGTCTTGCACGTTTTGTGGAGCTTCTTAATCAATTATTAATTACTAACTGCTTGGTACAAAAAGCGAATGTCTTTTCAATGACGATTGAAAGCCAAAGCTATCCTTCAATCACCAGATGCAATAAATAGAAAAGCGCCACACCCACAAAAACGACAATTGAGACCATCGGGTTTCTTTCTTCTTTGTGATTCACCTCAGGAATCAAGTCGCTGGCGGCGACGTAGAGCGTAACACCGGCGGAGAAGGGAAGCGCGTAACCCACAGCGCCGCTTACTCTTTCATTCAGCAAAGCCACCGCAATGACTCCCCCCAACGTTGCCGCGCCAATCGCTGCCGTGGCCCAAAGTGCTATTCGCGCTGAGCGACCGGACGCCAGCATGATCGACGCAACTGTAAATCCTTCCGGCATCTTGTGCAGCAGGATGGCCACAAATACCAGCAAGCCCACACGAAAGTTCACGAGGAATGCCGCCGCGATCGAAACGCCGTCGAAGAAAGTGTGAATCCAGAGTCCGCCGACCGCGGCGTATGCTGCCGAAGGTCGCATGAAGGATTCCGGATGAGTTTCGGCGCCGAAATGAAAATGCGGCGCGATAGTATGTTCGAATAATTGAATGAGGAGATAGCCGCCGAGGAGCAGCGTCATGGCGCCGATGATGGCTTCGGCTGCTCTCCGACCGCCGAGATTTTCAGTCCAGATGCCGATCGTCTCAGGCACGATCTCGAGAAAGATGGCGGCGAGCATGAAGCCGGCACCCAGTGCCACCAGATACTTTAGAAAGCGTTCGCCAAAGCGGTGCGCGCCGGACTTGATAAGCACGAATCCGCCCACAAGGTTTGCCCCTGCGGCCAGCAAGCCAAAGAAAAGAAGGGCGGCATAGCCACCGGAATCAAGATTCATTAGTCAGTTTGGGTCCCGCTCGTTTTCCAAAACGGGCGCGTCAATATACAACAAGGAATGGCCTGCGCCTATGAACGCCCCTTCGAGCGCTTCCAAGACCCGTCCCACGAGGCCGACAACAGGCGAACAGTAACTTTGCCTGCAAGCGACAAAACACGCAAAAACTTAAGTTTTTCGCGGATTTTGGTATTGACAGCCAAAATGATGCAGCGTAGTATCCGGCGCTGGGTGGTCAAAAGTGGTCGGAAGTGGGTCCAACCTCGTAGCGAACCGATCATTAGTCACTTTTCCAGGAACGGCCACCCGCCAAACTATTGATCGGTCAACTCTATGTTGCGGGGAAACTACACGGCCCGGATAGACGCCAAGGGTCGGCTTAAGGTGCCGACTCCATTTCGCCGGTTAATCGACGAAAAGCACGGCGGCGAATTCTACATAACTAGTCTTACGGGTGACAACGTTCGGATTTATCCCTTGCCGGAGTGGGAATCGATAGAGCAGCGCTTGTCGCTTTTGCCCACGATGGATCCGGCCCGGCGCAAGTTCCTTGATAGAACGAATTATTACGGTCAACAGGCCAGTATTGATGGCCAGGGGCGACTGTTGATTCACCCGCTGCTGCGAAAAGCGGCCGGAGTGATGGGCGACGTTGCCGTGCTGGGCTACCTGACCTACCTGGAAGTTTGGGAGTTGGATGTTTTCAAAGCGCGTTTGCTCGCGGACCCTTATACGGAAGACGACGAAGCGGCAATCGCGAAACTGGGAATTTAGTAAATGGTAAATGGTCAATGGTAAATGGACGATACGAGGTGAGCGAACGATATGGTCCATTCACTATTTACCATTCACTATTTACCAGTTGAAAGTTCTTTGCACGAGATCACGGGGCGGTGGTGATGGCTGCGCCTTTGGGGGGCATGGGCGCGCCCCATCGCCCCGTGCTGCTTCGAGAAACGATTGAATTCCTCAAGCCCGAACGAGGAGGTTTGTTTCTCGACTGCACGGTGGGACTTGGTGGACACAGCGAAGCGATCCTTGAAAGTTCAGAAGCAACCCGCGTGATTGGATTTGATCGCGACGAGGAAGCGCTAGCGGCGGCAACTAAGCGGCTACTTCGATTTGGCGATCGCTTCCAACCGGTGCATGCCGACTTTCGTGAAGTCGGTCGCATCATGGCGGAACGCAACGAAGCGAGTGCGGCGGGCGTGCTCGCCGACCTCGGCGTCTCGTCGCTTCAGTTTGACTCCGACACGCGCGGATTCAGTTTTCGCTTTGATGCGCCACTCGACATGCGCATGAACGCAGCCGGCGATGAAGATACTGCCGCCGAGCTTCTGCTGCGACTTCCGGAAGAAGAAATCGCGCGAATAATTTTTGAATATGGTGAAGAGCGGAACTCGCGCCGCATCGCCAGGTGGATCGTAGAACATCGCGAGCAGGGAACGCCGATATCCACCACCAAGGCACTGGCCGACTTGGTGGCACGCGCGGCCGGCAAGCAAAAACACCAGCGCATTCATCCGGCAACGCGCACTTTCCAGGCATTACGCATAGCAGTCAACCGCGAGTTGGAAGGTTTAGCTCCATTCGTTGAGGAAGTAATAGATCTTTTAGATACCGACGGCCGCTTCGTTGTCATTAGTTTTCACTCCCTTGAAGACCGGATCATGAAGCATGAGCTAAGGCGGCTTTCGGGAAAGTGCCAGTGTCAATACCGAACCGGAGTTTGCAGCTGCGGAGCACGACGCGCAGTTGAGTTGTTGACGAAACGTCCGGTGACACCGGACGAGTTTGAAATTGAAGCGAATCCCCGAGCCCGCAGTGCCAAGCTGCGAGCCTGTCGCAAGCTCTAAAGTTTTGAGATCTCAGAGTGGAGATCTCAGATCTCAAAAGCAGTGACCAAAAAAATTAACTGACCCGGAGTTCCCCGCAATGAACAGAGTTCCCTCGCAGCAACGCAACGCTAACATTCGCCGCGACCGCGACGTACGGGCCCTGTCTCGGCTCGCGCTCTTGCTCTGTTGTGGACTGGTGTTGGCTGGTGGTTTCGTCTTTGCAGCGCAGCAATATTTCACGGCCATTCAGTATGGCTACAAGAGCGAAAGCCTGCGGCGCGAACGCGAAAAGCTGCTAGCGGAGCAACAACAGTTGTTGTTGAAAAAGGAGCAGGCCTTCGCTCCGGCCCGACTTGAGTCTGAAGCACGCGGCCTGGGCCTGAAGCCTTTGTTGGCTAGCCAGGTGGGAACCCAGAAGGCCGGGCGAAGCAGCCAGATACCAATCGCGCCGGCTCTGATAAATCCTTCCGCTTCGTTTCAGCGCTAGTAATCTTTAGCGATTCGCAGCTCGCCGGGGAATTGCGGTGGAGTTGCTCTCCCTCATCAGTTTGTTAGAAGGGAACCCAGGGCATGTTGGCGCGCTCTTCCGCTCAATCAGAAGCACAATCCGAGATCTCGATTCGCCGCACGCTGTTTGTTGCGGCGTTCGTGGTTTTCTGGATGCTTGGCATTAGCGCCCGTCTGGTCTATTTGCAGGTCTCGAGTCATGACCAGCTGGTCGAGCGAGCACACCGGCAACAGCAGGACGCAATTGAAACTGCGCCACAGCGCGGGCCGCTGCTCGATCGCCGCGAGCGCGAACTAGCGCGCACCATCGACACCACCTCGGTCTTTGTCGCTCCTGACGAATTCAAGACCGAGAAGAAGGAAACTGAAGCGCAGACCCTGGCGGAGATCGATTGCACTGCAAATAGTCTTTCGTCAGTCCTTGGTCTGGACCAGAAAGAGCTGCTGGGCCAAATCTCTGAAGCGAGAAAAAACGGTCGCGGGTTCCTTTGGATTGCCCGCCGGATTGACCCCGATCAGGCGCAGGCGTTGGAGGCGATGAACCTTCCCGGCGTGCACACGCGCAAGGAGCCGAAGCGTTTTTATCCAAACGGGCCACTCGCCGCCAACGTGCTTGGCTTCGTTGGACTTGATGGCAACGGTCTGGCGGGAATTGAACAGGCGTTCAATGAAAAGATAATTGGCGAGCCGGGCAAGCTGTTCATTGAAAAGGACTCGCGAGGACTTGCTTACGAAAGTACTGAAATTCCCGGACGCCCTGGCCAGACGATTGTTCTTACGATCGACCAGTCGATTCAATACGCAGCCGAAGCAGCGTTGACGTCGGCAATCGCTGAATCCCACGCGAAGTCGGGAACTGCAATCGTTATGGATCCGCAGACGGGAGAGATACTGGCACTCGCGAACGCGCCCACTTTCGATCCGAATAACGTAGGCGCCGCGCCGCCCACCGCTCGTGCCAACTGGGCACTGCAAAATATTTATGAACCAGGCTCGACCTTCAAAATTGTGGCTTATTCAGCGGCGATCGAAAAGGGGCTCGCGAAACCTGAAGACCACATCGATTGCCAGATGGGTTCAATCACAGTCGCGAAGCGAGTGATTCACGATGGTCATCCTTACGGAAATCTGACGCTGATTGAAGCGTTGGCGAAATCAAGCAACGTTGCGGCGATCAAACTCGGACTGCGCGTGGGCGATCCGACGATGTACGAATACATCACTCGTTTCGGTTTTGGTTCCCGAACCGGAATTGAATTGCCCGGCGAAACTCCGGGCATGATCCATCCCCTTAGTCATTGGTTGCCTTCATCCATAGGCTCGATCGCAATCGGGCAGGAGGTCGGTGTGACGCCGTTGCAGATGGCGGCCGCATTTGGCGCGCTGGCGAACGATGGAGTGCGCATCGCGCCTCACCTTATTCGCGAAATCCGCTCGGCCACCGGCACCAGCATTTACCGGCCGAACCCGGAGCAGCATAGAGTGATAAGCAAAGAAACGGCGCGCGCTTTACGCGGCATGCTCGAAGGCGTAACCCTTAACGGCACCGCCAAGAAGGCGCAGCTTGATGGCTACTCGGCGGCTGGTAAGACTGGCACAGCCCAAAAGATTGATCCGCAGACCAAGCGGTATTCGAGCACAAAATATGTTGCCTCGTTTGTCGGCTTTGCGCCGGTCGATAACCCGGCAGTCGTTATCATCGTAGTGATCGATGAGCCGGCCGGCGCCTATCACGGTGGCGACGTGGCCGCGCCGGTGTTTCGCCAGATTGCTGAACAGATTTTGCCGGACATGGGCGTGATGCCGGATACGGAATTCAAAAACGCGAACGAACTGGTAGCAAGCGTGCGCGAAGTTCCGGTGCCTGACGCGAAACTACAGAATCAAATTGACGCAGAGAAACGCGCCAGCGCCGCGACTTTGCCCAAAGTCGTTTCCAGGTCGAGTAGCGGTGAAGTGGTTTATGCAGTCTCAACCAACAAGTCGATGTTGATGCCTGACCTGCGCGGACGCAGTCTGCGCGATGTGGCACGTGCCTGCGCGCAACTGGGTTTGCAGCTTGAGGCCCATGGCGAAGGACGCGTCGTGAAGCAAACGCCTGAACCGGGAAATGAATTGCAATCCGGTCAAACGATTTACGTTGATTTCGGACGGCCTAATTGAACAGGAACTGGAAGTTAACCTAAACGTTCACGGAGCCAACAAACATGATCCCCCAACGAAAGCCGAGGAACGATTTCGCCGGAAGTGAACTGCGAGAGAGAGTAACAGCCTGTCGCAAACGATTGCGCAACAACCGTTTCCTGCAGGCCAGCGGGCGGGACTTCAATCAAGATTGTAACGCAACGGAAGCAACGTTTCTCGATGATCAGTCGGGAATGAGAGAATCGCTACCGAATATTGAATTGAGTTCGACGGCGCAAGAGGTTGGTATCACGTGAAGGTTGGGGAAGCAGCGTTTTTAATGGGCGCAAACGCCACCGGCGCAAGCCCTGAGTTGTTTGACAAAGAAATTAAGGACTTTTCGATTGACTCGCGATCAGTTGGCGCGGGCGAGCTTTTCTTTGCTTTGTCGCAGGAGGACTACGCCCGCGCCGGCTTTAACGGCACCTTCGCGGATGCGCATCAATACATTGCTGAAGCGCTGGCACAGGGTGCGGTTGCCGCTGTCGCTCGCGCCGATCGAGTGCGTGAGGACGCGAACCTGCAACGATTGAAAGACCGTTTGTTGTTGGTTGATGACGCAATCGCGGCGTTGCAAACGCTGGCGCATCGCGTTTACCAGGAATGGGGGAAAACAGTTGTCGCCATAACGGGCAGCGCCGGAAAGACGACGGCTAAAGAACTGACGGCCCTTCTTTTGAGCCATAGCGGGCGGCGCGTTCTGAAAAGCGAGAAGAACTACAACAACGGTCTTGGTTTGCCGCTCTCAGTTTTGCAAATGGTCGGCGAGGGTCGCACGCCGGAACAGTTTGATGTAGCCGTACTGGAAATGGGAATGTCGTCGCCGACTCATGAGATTCGTCGGTTGACGGAGATTACGCCGCCTGACGTTGCAGTTGAGCTGCTGGTAGCGCCGGTGCACCTTGAATACCTGGGCACGATTGAAAACATCGCCGCCGCCAAGGCCGAACTGATTGAAGGCTTGAAGCCTGACGGGGTCGCCGTTTTGAATGCGGATGACGCCCTGGTCATGGGCATGCGCGAGAAACATGCCGGTCGCGCCATCACATTTGGTATTGAAAATCCCGCGGACGTTACGGCAAGGGATATTGACGCCAGTCACCTGGGGTTGATTAGTTTTCGCTTGCACACGCCGCTTGGTGACTCGCCGGCTAAATTGCCGATGAGCGGGCGGCATAACCTGATGAACGCGCTGGCGGCCGCGGCAGTCGCAACTTCGTTCGGCATTACGCCGGAACAGATCGCGGACGGATTGAGCACAGCAGAACCCCCGCCGATGCGCGGCGAGGTGCTTGATTTTGCCGCGGGCTTTCGCGTGATTGACGATTCGTACAATTCGAATCCGCGCTCGCTGGTGAACATGGTGCGCACGATGGCTGAAGGCGGAACGCGATCGTCCCGTCGCATGGTTATCGCAGGAGAGATGCTGGAACTGGGGCCTGACGCAGCAGCGCTTCATCGCGAAGCCGGAGCCGAAATTGCGCGCACCGGCATTGACGCTGTTTGGGGAGTGCGCGGGCTGGCGGTTGAAATTGTTGCTGGTGCTAAAGCTGCCGGGCTCGAGGAAACAAGATTTTTTCCCGACTCAAATGAAGCGGCGCGGGCCATTGTGACGGAAATCAAGCAAGGCGATCTTGTTTTGGTAAAGGGTTCGCGGGGAGTTGCAACCGACAAAATAGTCCGTGCTATTCGGGATCGATTTCCGCTTGCCGGATCAGACGCGCAAGTGTGAAGGCAGCCAATAGATGATCTATTACGTCTTGTACGAACTTTTTTATGGTCACTTTAAAGACAAGGATTGGTATGTCGTCAAGGCGCTCAACGTTTTTCAGTACGTTACTTTTCGCACGGCCTATGCGTCCATCACCGCGCTCCTGCTGTCGCTATTGTTTGGCGGCAAGCTGATCGAAGGTTTACGAAGATGGAACATCGGACAACAGATTCGCGAAGAAGGACCGCAGGGGCACATGGCCAAGCGCGGCACGCCAACAATGGGCGGCGTGCTGATCGTCGGTTCAGTAATCGGTTCGACTTTGTTGTGGGCGCGACTGTCGAGCGTATATGTCTGGATAGTCGTGATCGCGACGCTGTTGTTTGGCGCCATCGGTTTTGCCGACGACTACTACAAGATGGCGAAGCAGCGCAGTCTTGGTTTAACTGGAAAGCAAAAACTGCTGGGCCAACTACTCGTGGCAGTGGGCGTGTGGATTGTTCTTTTCATTCTTACAAAATATTTCGCAAGTGATTATTCCTGGAACGTCAGCATACCGTTTCTGAAGTGGTCGGCTGATCCGAACGGCAAGAGTTACATCGGTCCCTATGTTTACCTGGTGCTGATCATTGTCGTTTTGATGGGATCGTCCAATGCAGTGAACCTGACGGACGGCCTCGATGGTTTGGCAATCAGCGTGACCTTCATCGCTATGACGGCGTTGACGGGTTTCACGTACCTCGCCAGCGACGCGCGCTGGGCGCGATACCTGGAATTGACGCACCGGCCTGAAGCGGCCGAGTTAACTGTTTTTTGCGGAGCGATGGCGGGCGCGAGTCTGGGCTTTCTTTGGTACAACGCGCCGCCCGCCGAAGTCTTTATGGGCGACGTTGGGAGCCTGGCGATTGGCGGCGCCATCGGCACCGTAGCTGTGCTGACCAAACAGGAATTCATGCTGCTGATGGTTGGCGGCGTGTTTGTGATTGAAGCGCTTTCCGTCGTGTTGCAAGTCGGCGTCTTCAAGATGACGAAACGAACTACTGG
>DATAOU010000052.1:0-3471 GCA_036265575.1 Pyrinomonadaceae bacterium | reverse complement strand
CTTTGTATTTGTGTCTCAGGCGAGCGAGGTTGCGATAAGAGAACCATTGTTCGCAAGAAATACTAAGGTCAAAGCACAGAGTTCAAAGCTCAAAAAACGAAGACCTAAGACCAAAAACCAAAGACCAAGTTCAAGAAAATGTCTTCCGTAGCTCATTATTGCCAAAAGTGCATGGCGGCCAATCCGCTGGGGCAGGAATTCTGCACGCGCTGCGGCACGCGGCTAATGATCATCGTTGAACCGCTCGGCGCCCGTTACGATGCTGCGGGGGCCGCCTCCAGCGAAGAACATTTGCTGGAAAGAATTTCGGCCCTGGAAAATCGGCTTGAGCGCTTGACGGAGAAGGTTGAGCGCGCGCTCGACACTTCGGATTCATCAGCAAAGGTGGAATAGTGTCCGACAAACTTTAGTTTGTCGTCGCGCCACGACAAGCTAAAGCTTATCGGACACGAGTAGTCGGACGATTGTGCCGTTCGAGGCCGGAAGTTCAGAGTCCAGCCTTTAGGCTGCTCGGACCGGGCAAGCTAAAGCTTGTACTCTGAACTGCATTCGCTAGGGCAGCCCTCGTTGACACACCAGCCCCCGCAGTTATAATGGCCTTTTGCTCGCGAAGCCCGAAATTGCGATGTTCGCGACAGTGTGGTCGTCATGCAAATCGAAGTTGCCAGTCTGGCCGAGTCCGGGAAGGATTTCGAACATCAGTATCAGCCTGGGGAATTGAGCCTCGAGGACGAACGCGTCCAGCTGTTGGATCCCCAGCCGTTTGTGCGGGGCCGCATTAAGATGGACCGGGGCCGGGTGAAGGCAACCGGCAGGCTTACCGCTCATTTGCAACTCGAGTGCGACCGGTGTTTGAAACCAATAGGATCAACGGTCACCGCGAAGTTCAGCCGCGAGTATGCAACCGCTGCGGATTATGAAGCTCAGCACGCGGTGGAACTTTCCGAGGACGATCTGGATCTGACTGTGTTCGACGGGTCCGTGATTGACGTCGACTCGTTAGTTCGAGAAGAGCTGCTGCTGGCCGCGCCGGATCACGTTCTCTGTCAGCAAAACTGTAAGGGCATTTGCCCCACCTGCGGCGCAGACCGCAACGCGGCTGCTTGTGATTGTGGAACTGTGGAGATTGATCCGCGCTGGGCGGGATTGAAAGAACTAGTAAATCGCAAATAGTAAATCGTAAATAGAAGTGACTTAATTCTTACGATTTACTATTGACGATTTACGATTTACGACTGGAGAATTATGCCAAATCCAAAACGAAGACATTCCAAAGCGCGACGCGGCAAGCGACGCGCCCACGACGCGCTGACACCGCCGCAAACGACCCTCTGTCCAAACTGCCAGGAACCCCGGCTGCAACATCGCGTCTGCCCTAAGTGTGGACACTATAAGGGCCGGCAAGTGGTGCAAGTACAAGAATCCTAACTCGATAAAAATCGTCTGTGCGAACTCAGTCGAGGTATGCGTCCGGCCTAACGGGAAAAGTCGTTCTCGACGCGATGGGCAGCGACCACGCGCCCCATGCTGAGATCGATGGCGCGCTCGCTGCCGCCCGCGACCTTGGCCTGACGGTGATCCTGGTTGGGCAACCAGAGAAGCTGGTGCCTGAGTTGCGCCGCTGCGGTTGGCGAGGCGATGGCGATCGTGGCATCGAGTTAGTTGAAGCTGCCGAAGTCATCGGCATGGGCGAGCCGGTTGCGACTTCAGTGCGGCGGAAGAAAAAAAGCTCGTTACGCGTTGGCTCAAGATTGGTTGCCGACGGCTATGCCGACGGTTTTGTTTCCGCCGGCAATACAGGCGCTGCGATGGCCACGGCTAAGATGGTGATTGGCATGCTGCCTGGAGTCGATCGCCCGGCTTTGGCAGCATTGATTCCTACCCGGTCGCCAAAACCTACCCTGTTACTCGACGTTGGTGCTAATGCTGAATGCAAAGCAGAGCATCTGGTTCAGTTTGCAATTATGGGTGATGCCTATTCTCGCGCGGTGCTGGGAACGAAGAGTCCTGTAGTTGGCCTGATGAGCATTGGTGAAGAGGAAGCCAAGGGCAACGATCTCACCAAGGAAGCTTTTCCGCTGTTGCGCAAAATGAGTAGTTTGAATTTTATGGGCAACGTCGAGGGGCGCGATGTGTTTTCCGGAGCCGTCGATGTGATCGTAACCGATGGCTTCACCGGCAACGTGATGCTGAAACTTTCCGAAGGACTGACGGATGCGATGCTCTGGATGATTAAGCGAGAGCTGACCGCGTCCGCCGTCACCAAGGCAGGAGCGATGCTTGCAAAACCCGCCTTTCGCAATATCAAGAAACAACTCGACTATTCCGAACACGGCGGCGCGCCGCTGTTGGGCGTTCGCAAGATTGTCGTGATCGGACACGGCAGCTCTAATGCACGCGCGATTAGGAATGCAATAAGGGCCGTGAAGGAGTTTTCCGAGAATCGCGCCACCGAACGTATTGAAAAGGGGATTGCGGAAACTACTGCGCTGCAACGAATTTAGCCTCGGAGCAGGCTGAAGATTTCGGATTGTGATGAATTGGCGCAGCTGGAAGTGAAGGTTGGATGATTAACTACTTGGCTTTTTCATCAGCTAGTGGATAGTATTACGCACCAATCACAAAGACAGAGGAATTAATGGCAGAACTTCGCGCCGGTATTCTTGGAACCGGTCATTCATATCCTGAGGGAATCCTGACGAACGCCGATCTCGAAAAGATGGTGGAAACGTCGGATGACTGGATTACGTCACGAACGGGGATTAAGCAGCGACGAAAAGCGGCGCCGGGTGAATACACTTCTATGTTTGCGGTAAAGGCGGCGCGTCAGGCAATCGAACGCGCCGGTCTGCAACCTACCGACATCGATTTGCTCCTTTGCGCGACAGTTTCACCGGATCAGATTCTTCCTTCAACTGGTTGCATCATCCAGGCTGAGCTTGGCGCAAACAATGCCGCGGCCATGGACTTGGTTGCTGCTTGTTCCGGATTTTTGTATGGCCTGACGATGGCCGACACAATGATTCGCACAGGGCAATCAAAGTATGCCCTGGTAATCGGAGCCGAAGTGCTGACGCAGTACGTCGATTACACTGACCGGCAAACCTGCGTCTTATTTGGTGATGGTGCTGGCGCTGCCGTATTGGGACAGGTTGATAACGACCACGGAATTTTGGCTGCTCGCATTCGATCGGACGGCAGGTATCTGGAGCAGTTGTTTTCGCCCGGTGGCGGCACCCGCCGACCAGCGACAGCGGAAACGCTCGCCGCCGGGGATCATTTCTTTAAGATGAAAGGGAATGAGCTGTTCAAGGTCGCCGTGCGTTCCATGGCTGAAATTTCTCGTGAGGTTTTGCAAGAAGCAGGACTGACGGCGGATGACGTCAAGATCTTCATTCCGCACCAGGCGAATCAGCGCATAACGGACGCGGTCGCGAGCAAATTAAACGTGGAAGAGGATCGCGTCTATTC
>DATAOU010000051.1:0-3170 GCA_036265575.1 Pyrinomonadaceae bacterium | reverse complement strand
GTCATTCAAACTTGAGAAAAACATTGTGGAGCGGCGCTTTGATCTGTTGCGGCGGCGCGGTGTGACTGTTCGATGCGGAGTCACCGTTGGTCGCGATATCCCATTGTCGGTCTTGCGAGAAAAATTCGATGCCATCTATCTTGCGATCGGTGCCCAGAAACCAAAGGAGCTCGATATTCCCGGCGCCGACTTGAATGGAGTATTTCACGCGCTGCCGTTTCTGATTCAGAAGAACCTCGAGAAGTCCGATGAGTCGCCGATTGAAGTACGCGGTAAACGCGTCGCGGTGTTGGGAGGCGGCGACACAGCAATGGATTGTTTGCGCACGGCGATTCGCTCCGGCGCGCGAGAAGCGATCTGCATTTATCGCCGCGATCTCGAAAACATGCCGGGCAGCCGGCGCGAATACTTGAACGCGGTGGAGGAAGATGCGCGGTTCATGTTTCTCACCAACGCGGTTTCGTTGTCAGGGAACAGCGACGGCGACGTTTGTGAAGCGCGCTGTGTGCGGATGGAATTGGGCGAACCGGACGCGAAAGGTCGTCGCAAACCGCAGCCAATTCCGGGCTCTGAATTCAGTGTGCCAGTTGATGTCGCGCTGATCGCATACGGATTCGATCAGGTACCGATTTTCGCCGCTGGAAATTCGGACAATATCACCGTCAACAAATGGGGCGGCGTGGTTGCCGATGAGTACCAAATGACCAGCGTGGCTGGTGTGTTCGCGGGCGGAGATCTTGTGCGCGGCCCGGATTTGGTTGTGCGCGCCGTGCGCGATAGCCGCAAAGCCGCCGCAGGCATTCACAGATACTTGTCGTCACAGCAATCTGCTCGCTCTTGACCTCTTGTTCCCGCCAAGCCGGGCCGTTGGCGCGCAGGAGTAAAGACTTGAAATAAGTTTGTGCGGCGAATAGAAGATCGAAAATGAACGAAGGCGTGGGAGAAGCTCCCAGTGCAATAACGTCGCGCCGCCATTTTCTCGATCTTCTTTTGGGCGCGAGCCTGCTCGGCTGGCTGATCAGTATCGCCTACCCAATTATTCGTTACCTCAAGCCGCTGCCGCAGACGGGACCTACGGGGCCGACGCGTTTGACTCGCGATGAAGCGTCCAAACTGGAGCAGAACAAGTTTGTTATCGTTCCGGTGAGCGGGCAACGCGTAATAGTTTTGCAAGCCGCCGATCAACTGCACGCGTTCAGCGCGAAGTGCACGCACGAAGGATGCACCGTTACGTTTTTGCCAGGCCAATCCGTAATTTGGTGCCCGTGTCATGATGGGCGCTTCGATCTTAACGGCCGCGTGTTGTCGGGGCCGCCGCCGCAACCGTTGCCCAAATACCTCGCTCAACATCAACCCGACGGTGGAATCGTCGTTTCTCCAGAAAGGGCCTGACATAAGCGACGCCGCAAAAACTCGAGGCTTGCGCGGCTGGTTCGACCGGCGTTATCAACTCACGCCGTTGTTCGAGTTCCTGCGTCACAAAGAAGTGCCGTTGGGATCGCACTGGATGGGGTGGTATTACCTGGGCGGGATCACGATGTTCTTTTTCATTGTCCAGGTCATTACCGGCGTGTTGCTGCTGATGTATTACCAACCAGGCGAAGCGACGGCGTACGAGAGCATTCGTTTTCTGACCACCAAGGTTCCGTTCGGCTGGCTGATTCGGTCGGTGCACAGTTGGAGCGCGCACCTGATGATCATCTCGCTGACGCTTCACATGTTCAGCACGATGATGCTGAAAGCGTACCGGGCGCCGCGCGAAGTGACGTGGGTTTCCGGATACCTGTTGTTTCTGCTCACGCTTGGATTTGGTTTCTCCGGCTACCTGCTGCCGTGGAACAAGCTTGCCTATTTCGCAACGACAGTGGGGACCAACATCGTGCAATCGGTACCATTGCTAGGCAACTGGCTGTTGCAGGTGTTGCGCGGCGGCCAAGATGTCACGATTAATACGCTGTATCGGTTTTTCGCGGCGCACGTGGTGATCCTGCCCCTGGCATTCGTCGGCTTGATCGGGCTGCATTTGCTCTTGATTCAGCGCCAGGGAATGGCGCCGCCGGTGGGAGCCAAGACTGCGCCGCGCGGCATGAAATTTTTTCCGAGTTTTGCGCTGCGCGACGCGTTGTTGTGGCTGGCTTGCTTGATGGCGCTGGCAGCGCTGGCGGTCTTCCTCCCATACGGGCCGGGCATTCCGGGAATGGATTGGGAACTGGGCGAGAAAGCAGATCCACTCGCACCGGCATATCCCGGTATAAAACCGGAATGGTATTTTCTGTGGGAGTATCAATTACTGAAGGAATTTCCGCCGCACCTCTTTGGCTTGGAAGGCCCGCAAGTCTGTTTGTTGTTGATTGCGCTTTTGTTCGGCATTTGGGCGATTATTCCCTGGCTCGACCGACGCGCGTATCACGACAGAGCATCGCCAGCTTTCAGTGATCTCGGTTGGGCGGCCATTCTGTTTTTGACTTTTCTCACCCTGGCCGGCTGGGACATTGGTGCGCGCGGAGCAAGCAATGAATTGGCTGCGATCCATAACGTCGCCCGAGTTTGCGCATGGTGGACTTTGGCCGCAGGCGCGGTCGTCATTGTTGTTCGATATTGGCGCTTCGAACATCGCTGGTTCGTCCTGACTGGGGCCGCACTGTTGCAAGTGATGCTGCATGGCTTGGGTGGTGTTTCATATCTGCTTGCGGGACTGATCTCAGTCCTAGTTGCGGGTATCGCAATTGCAATTTTACGCATGACGAGTTCGCGAGCTGATTCGAGTGAGGCAAGGTGAGAACGATCGCAATTGCCCTTAGCGTGTTCTTGATTGCCGCTGGCAGTTTTGCAGCAGAGCAAACTTCCGCCGGAGCAACTTCGAAGCTGGCCGCGATGCTTGCCGCGAAAAATGAGCAGGGCCAACCGATTATCACTCCAGAGGAGCGCGCCTATTTCGACGGTCTCAACGATAATCTAAAGGAACTGCTCAATCAGGCGGTGCAAAAGGAATGGATCACGCGGCCGGAACATTTGTCCGTCTTGCTGTCGCTCGGCTTGCGACCGCAAAAAATGGAATTGCTTCTTCAAAACAATTGCGTGCTCTGCCACAGCGATTCAGCAAATCATTCTGCTGATACGCTTTTAACAATCCCACCGGCCGGCACAACGGCAGTTTCACACATGAATCT
>DATAOU010000050.1:0-9428 GCA_036265575.1 Pyrinomonadaceae bacterium | reverse complement strand
CGGCAGTCCCACAATATTGAAATAGTCTCCCGCAATCTCTTTAACAAACAAAGCGGCGTGACCCTGAATCCCGTAAGCTCCTGCCTTGCCACGTGGTTCCCCCGTCGCGACGTACCATTCGATTTCCTCGTCTGACAGTTCCGCAAAGCGCACGCGAGTGACTTCGTGTTCTAGCAAACCCTGCTTGTCCTGAGCGGCGCGCAACAGTGCGACGCCAGTAAGCACTTCGTGCCATTTGCCGCTCAACAACATAAGCATGCGCCGCGCATCGTCGTCGTCTATTGGCTGGCCCAGCAGTTCGCCCTCCACCACCACCGTTGTATCCGCGCCCAGCACAAGCGCGCCGGGAGTCCAGCGCCCAACCGTTTGCGCTTTGGTTAACGCGAGGCGCTTGACGTAACTGACAGCATCCTCGTTTGGGCGTACAGATTCATCAATGTCAGCAGCAACAGCTTCGAATGGCCAGTTAACCGCGCGCAGTATCTCCATGCGCCGGGCGCTGCGTGAAGCGAGAATGAGTTTTTCCAGCTCCATCTTTTTTGAGAGGGCGCTTACAGCACTTCAAATGGGCTCTTCGCTTGTCGCGTCAAACAATTCTCCGCTACACTCGCGAACCGCTTAATGTTTTCGCTTTCAAGTTGCGATTCTAGATTGAAGTCGCTGAATTTCGAAACAGACAGCGACGGAGTTTTCGAATGGAGAGCCTGATAAAAACTTTGCCGGCGATACTGTCGGCGGCAGGACCGTCAGCGGAAGTGGCCGAAGCGGCCTGTTTTGCTGCCTGGAAACACGCCGTCGGTGCTGGGCTCACTAACCACGCGGTGCCGCTCAAACTTGAGAACCAAACACTAATCGTCGCCGTCGCCGACAACATTTGGCAGCGGCAGTTGGAACAGATTAGGCCGCAGTTGCTGTTTCGGTTGAACACAGTGTTGGGTCACTCACTGGTTAAGTTGGTAGAGCTGCGAATAGATCCCAACGCGCTACCAAAAAAGCGGATTCCGCAAGGTGCGCCAAACCAGCAGCCCGATTCCGCCATTGAGTTTGAACTGCGCGCTGCGGCTTCTGAAATTCAGGATGCAGACTTGCGGCGCGCATTTCTCGGCGCTGCAACGAGTTGCATAAAACGATTAGAAAAGAATCCGCAACCTGAAACTTGAAATTTGAAACTTGAACCGCCATGCCAATCACTGAAGCAGACGTCGAAAAAGTTGCGCAGCTCGCGCACATGGAAATTACTCCTGACGAGTTGAAAGTCTTTGCGCCGCAAATGGCGGACATCGTCGCGTACGTCGAACAGCTAAACGCGCTTGATACAACTGACGTGCAACCTTCGCTTGGCGGCCTGACACCTGAAGGTGAAGCCACTGATTCAGCGCGTGATGACGTCGTCGCCGACTCGCTCGGCCAGAAGACTGCGCTGGCTGAGGCGCCCGACGCAGCGTCAGGACACTTTCGCGTACCCAAGGTGCTGTAAAGACAGAGGTCGAAGTCAGAACTCAGAAGTCAGAACAGATGAGTGGCATTGATTCAATAATAAGAAGCATCAAGAGCGGCGAGACAACCGTGCGCGCGGTTGTGGAGTCGTCGGTAAATGCTGCCGAGAAACTTAACGACACGCTTAACGCGTTTCTGGAAATCGATCGCGAAGGTGCGGTTAAACGTTCTGAAGCGATAGACAAGGGTGCCCCACTCGCAGGCGTTCCCATTGCCATTAAGGACAACCTCTGCGTGCAGGGAATGCAAACATCCTGCGGCTCGAGGATCCTCGGCGATTACCATCCACCTTACAACGCCACGGTCATTGAACGGTTGCTGACTGCCGGTGCCGTCGTAGTTGGAAAAACCAACTGCGACGAATTCGCGATGGGCTCGTCGAACGAGAATTCGGCGTTTGGACCAGTCAAAAATCCCTGGGACACAGCGCGTGTGCCGGGCGGATCATCCGGCGGTTCTGCGGCTGCGGTCGCCGCGGGCATTGTGCCGGTGGCGTTGGGGTCAGACACTGGCGGTTCGGTACGGCAACCAGCATCGCTATGCGGAGTGGTGGGTTTGAAGCCGACGTACGGACGCAATTCTCGTTATGGCCTGGTGGCGTTTGCTTCGTCGCTGGACCAGGTGGGAATTTTTGCCCGCGCCACCGAAGACGTTGCGCGTGTGCTCGGAATCATCGCCGGACGCGACCTCCACGATGCGACCACCGCCGATGTGCCGGTGCCCGATTATCTTGCGCAACTTAGCGGCGACATTAAAGGCGCGCGCCTCGGCTTCCCTAAAACGCTCTTCGGTGAGGGACTCGACGCCGAAGTGCGTGCGTCGGTCGAGTCCGCAGTAAACGTGTACCGCGATCTTGGTGCGGAGATCGTTCCGGTGGAACTCCCGCACGCGCAATACAGCATCGCTGTTTACTACATCATCGCCACTGCCGAAGCGTCTTCAAATCTGGCCCGCTTTGACGGCGTGCGTTATGGATTTCGTGCGGAGGAGGCGCCCGAGCTGCGGCAAATGTATCGCAAGACACGCGACGAAGGATTTGGTGCGGAAGTAAAGCGCCGCATCATGCTTGGCACCTACGTGCTGTCAGCAGGCTACTACGAGGCTTACTACCACAAGGCGCAACAGGTGCGCTCGTTACTCAAACAGGATTTTCAAAAGGCTTTCGAGCAATGCGATGCGATCATCACACCCACGGCGCCCACGCCGGCATTTCTGCTTGGCGAAAAAGTTGACGATCCGCTGGCAATGTATTTGAACGACATCTATACGGTGACAGCGAACCTGGCGGGTATTCCCGGAATAAGTGTTCCTTGCGGGCTCTCTGCGGGACGTCTGCCGGTCGGTTTTCAATTGCTAGGCGGTTACTGGTCGGAGCCAACGCTCTTCAAACTCGCTCACGCTTACGAAATGGCGCGGCCATTTACGGAACGCCCTCCGGTTCATGCCAGCGCGGCAGAGCCGCTTCTTTAACTCGCACAAGGCGGCCGTCAAGCCCACTTTGTACAGCTTACGGTCTTAACTCTGATTTGGCGGTGGGGGTTGAGGCGATCTGCTTGGAGCTGTTGGGGTCTTGTCAGCCTTATCCGGAATCCAGTCGCCGGTAAAAATCTCAACTACGTTCTTGGCAGTGCCGACAACTGGCGTTGCATCGAGTCCTACGTGCACCGCGCCGGCGACCAGCCCCTTCCTTTTGATATCGTGGCCTGCGAAGCCAACGACGAACACGGGGCCGATGATCGGGATCGCCTTGAGGACCTTCTTGGCGACTTCCCAGCCTCCCCGTTTGACGATTCCTTTTTTACGTTTCCCGGTCATTACCTCACTTACAAATAGAGTTTATATGTTTCGTAGTGTTCACGAAAAGAGTTCAGCAAGTGTGAATTACTCACGTTCCTTTTCCGCGTCTTGCCTTCCTGCTCGCCGCTCACTGCTCACTACTTACTGCTCACCGCTCACCGTTCACCGGGTTTTGTGTGTTAGCATGAGCGCGTTCCAAACAATCCCAGCCCGAATTAACTTTGAATGCCGATGCGCGCAGCTAAGTTGCTTCTGACGATCGCTTGCCTTAGCGCATTGTTGTTTGCCTGTAACCGATCTGGCTCGTCCCCAAACAAACTTCTCATCTATACGCCGCACGGCCAGGACATGCTGCGCGACTTTGCGGCGCAGTACAAGACACAGCATCCCGAAGTGAATGTCGAAGTTCTTGACATGGGCGCGCGCGAAATTCTCGAACGTCTACGGGCCGAGCGCAATCGCCCCCAGGCGGATCTTTGGTGGGGCGCTGCTCACACCACTTTTCAAACTGCCACTGAAGAAAACCTGTTGGCGCCTTACCGCCCCACCTGGGCCGGGGCTGTTCCTGAAAGCAGTCGTGATGCAAACGACAACTGGTACGGAACCTATCAAACACCGGAAGTCATCGTTTACAACAGCGATGCCGTCAAGCCGGAAGAAGCCCCGAAAGATTGGGACGACGTACTCGATCCCAGGTGGCGCGACAAAATTCTCATCCGAAATCCCAATCCTTCAGATTCCATGCGCGCGATTTTTGGCGCCATGATCTGGCGCTTTTACAAAGACACCGGAACGCCGGACAAGGGCTATGAGTGGCTGCGAAAGCTCGACGCGAACGTTCATGAATACACGGCCGACGGCACGTTGCTGATGCAGAAACTGGTGCGACGCGAAGGGCTCATTACTCTCTGGAACTTGCCCGACGTCTGGATTTACAAGCAGCAAAAAGGATATCCAATCGGTTATAACTTTCCCACCAGCGGAACGCCCGTGATCACTGATGGCATTGCCGTAGTGCGCGGCGCACCCAATGAGGCTGAAGCAAAACGTTTTTATGAGTTTGTAACCACCTCAGAGGCGCTAGTGCTCGCGGCCAAAAAATACTATCGCCTGCCGGTGCGCAATGATATCGATCGCAGCCAGCTGCCCGCGTGGATGAATGAAAAAGTTAATGCGATGCCGCTCGACTGGGACGTGTTGCGCAAGCAAAGTGGAGAATGGCTGCGATATTGGGACACCGAGATTCGCGAACACAACAAGCAATGACGACAGGCAATAATCCGCAGATTACGCAGATTACACCGATTGTTAGTTGTTGCTGCTGCTGCAGCTAGCTTTGTTTTGTCTCTGGTAATCTGTGTAATCGGCGTAGTCTGTGGTTTCTTCCGAACATGCCTCTACTTTCTCTCAAGAACATCTCCAAGAACTACGGCGCCACGCCGGCGGTGGCTGATATCTCACTTGATGTTGAGCGCGGCGAGTTCTTTGGCCTGCTTGGTCCATCCGGCTGCGGCAAGACGACAACGCTACGCATGATCGCTGGTCTCGAGAAACCCGACAGCGGCACAATAGAGTTTGATGGCCGCGACATCACCAACTTGCCGGCCGAGCGTCGGGGCTTTGGCATGGTGTTTCAAAACTACGCGCTCTTCCCTCACCTCAATGTGGCTGAAAATATCGCCTTTGGTTTACGCGCCCGTCGCCGGCCAAACGCGGAGGTCAAGGAACGCGTGAAAAGCGCTCTGGAGCTGGTCCAACTCCCAGGCTACGAAAAAAGACGCGTCGACGAATTGTCGGGCGGCCAGCAACAGCGCGTGGCGATTGCGCGGGCAATTGCGATCGAGCCCGCGTTGCTTCTTTTTGACGAGCCGCTTTCGAATCTCGATGTGACATTGCGCGAGGAAACGCGCGGCGAGTTACGTGAGCTGGTTGTGCGCCTGGGCTTGACGGCTGTGTACGTCACTCACGATCAGGAGGAGGCTTTTGCGCTTTGTGATCGCATCAGCGTGATGGTGGGCGGCCGCCTGCTGCAGACGGGAGCGCCGCGTGCTCTGTACGAGCAACCGGCGAGACTTGCGGTGGCGCGCTTTCTTGGCAGGAATAATTTGATTGAAGTGATGCGACTCAGCTCCAGCAATGAAGGCACCGGCGAATTTAAAACTTTAGCGGGCGGCCACACCTTGCGAGTTCCCATTCAGAAGGGCGAACTCGCACCGTTGAATAAACCCTGCACGCTCGCGATTCGGCCGGAGCATGTAGTAATCAGGCAAGCCGCGGATGATTTAGAGAACGCGGTTCCGGCAGAAGTGCGCGAAATCAACTTTGCCGGTGCGACTTCGACGGTCAAGCTTGATGCCGGGGGTTTGTTGTTGGAGGCACTGGTGCTGCAGCCGAATGCGTTTGCCGTTGGCGCTCGCTGCGCGGCTGTGTTGCCTGCTGAGCGCATTTCCCTCCTCAAAGAGTGAACCTGTTATGAGAACCCAGCTTCCTAGCCGGATGACGTTTGCCAACACGGCTTTGCCGTCTGATGTGCGGAAGGTCTATGACCTTCCGTCCCGGTCCTAAAACACTTTGGGGCTATGCCCCAGCACCAGGGCGCAGCCCCAAATGAGTTCAAGGAATTCCGCTACGGTGGGGCAGAGCCGCCACCGCACATCAGACGGCAAAGCCGCGGCTTTTTCTCCACGCCTCATCCTGTTTCTCATCGTTGCGCTCGTCCTAATCTACGGCGTTATCTATCCCAACCTACATGTCGTCCTGCAGTCGTTACAACGCGAAGGCGGTTGGTCCTTGCAAAACTATCGCGAGATCTTTGCGCAACGAATCGTTCTCAAGGCCATCTTCTCGAGCGTTTCGATATCGATTTTAACGGTACTGTTTTGCGCGGCCATTGGAATTCCCCTTGCTTTTCTTTTTGAGCGTTTTGCTTTTCCCGCACGTCGTTTGTTCGCCACCCTCGCTGCGCTTCCGCTCGTTTTGCCGCCGCTGGTAGGAACGGTGGCGTTCATTTTTCTTTGCAGTGAATCGGGCATCCTGGCGCGTTTGGCCCAGTCAATATTTCATCTGGAACGCGCGCCCTGGTCGCTGCGAGGCTGGCCGGCGCTGCTGGTGTTTCATGCCTACACGATGTACCCATTTTTTTATGTCTTGACCGGCGCCGGCCTCAGCCGCATCGATGCTTCACTCGCTGAAGCTGGAAAAAGCCTGGGTGCAACTCGCACTCGCGTGTTGACGCGAATTGTCCTGCCGCAACTCACGCCTTCGCTGCTTGCAGCGGCCTTACTTACGTTCATGACTTCAATGGGTTCGTTCAGTGCTCCTTTACTTTTTGGCGGCAGCGTTCGCATGCTCACTTTGGAAATCTACACTGCGCGCCAGCGTGGCGATTTGACCATGGCTTTGACCGAGACTGTGATCCTCGCAGTGATTTCGCTGAGCGCGCTGGTCTTCTTCCAACGATATGAGGGGACGCGGAGGTTTGCCGCGGCCGCGATGAAGGGCGCCGCGAAAACTCGCCGCAGCATCGTGAGCGGTCCCACGCGCGTGGTTGCTATAGCGGCCGGAGTGTTCTTTTCCGTGTTGCTGGTATTGCCGGTGTTGACGTTGGTAGTCGTTAGCTTTGCGCGCGAGGGAAGTTGGACCACGCAGACCTTGCCATCCTCCTACACCTTCGCAAACTACGCCAGAATTTTTTCCGACAACTCGGCACGTGAAGTCTTTCTGAATAGCCTATCAATGGCGGCGATTGCCGCAGCTGCAGCTCTGATTTGGAGCTTCTGCGTAGCGACTTTGATAGTCAAAAAGCGGCGGCGTACGTGGCATCGCGTACTCTCGTGGCTGATACTCGTGCCGTGGGCGTTGCCGGGAACGGTGGTCGCGGTCGCCGTTGCCGAAGCTTATGGGAAGCCATCGGCGCTGATGGGTTCGTTCATTCTCGTCGGCACCTTTTGGATCTTGCCGGTCGTTTATTTTTTGCGCTTTATGCCGCTGGTCGTACGCGCCGTACAAGCCAGCATGGAGCAGATTGATGATGCGCTGGACCAGGCGGGGCGCAGCTTGGGCGCGCGTTGGCGGCAAAGATTTTTCCGCATCACGCTGCCGCTGGTTTGGCCGGGTGCGCTGGCGGGCACCTTGCTGGCTTTTGTAATCGCTCTGGGTGAATATGTCGCTTCGGTGCTGGTGTTCGTGCCGAGTAACCGGCCCATCTCAATTGCGATAGCGTCGGAGTTGCGCGACTTCAATCTGGGCGCGGCAGCAGCTTACGGCGTGGTGCTGATGGCGATCATCGCTGTCAGCATGTTGGTTGCGGGAAGACTGGAACGGTTAAGATCTTAACGGGAATATGACTGGCAACTGCACTTGTCGTGGGGTCCGCGAATACAGAACCGGGAGCGGTAGCGACCGGGTCGGAGCGGATTAAGTGCAGCGTCGTTGTCAGCTAACTTTTTCGCTAGTCCCTGAGATGCAGACAATCTTGTTTCAATTACTACCCGGTCGCTATCGCTCCCGGTTCCGTATTTGCCGACCCACAGTGTTTACTGTTCTCATCGATGCGTCGTGATTTCGCAAAGCAGAATTTATGAACAAAGCCTTCAAAACATCCCAGCAGGTTAGTTCCCTTCTTATCGTCGCCATTTTGTCGCTGGGTTTGATTGGTCCCACGCGGGCCCAGGAACCTCTCGCATCACCAACGCCGCAAGCTCCTGCTGCTCGCAAGGCTGAGCTTCACCAGGCGCTTATCGATCTTACAAATCCTTTTACGGTGATGTGTGTCGCGGCGCATCCGGACGATGAGGACGGCACTACGCTAACGACGCTGCGGCGCAAGTTTGGCGTCCACACCGTTAGTTTGTTTTCCACTTATGGTGAAGGCGGCCAGAATGCTGTGGGGCCGGAATTGTATGAAGAGTTGGGTGTAATTCGCGCCCGCGAAACCATGGCGGCGGCGCACATTCAGGGTTCCGAACCCTATTTTCTGGGTCTCAAGGATTTTGGTTTTTCCAAATCGGCTGACGAAGCATTTCGTATCTGGGGACACGACGAAGCGCTGCGTCGCATGGTGCTGAAGATTCGCGAGCTGCGTCCCGACGTCATTATCACTAATCATTCCGTTGCAAACCACGACCATGGACATCATCAGGCAACGGCGCGGCTCGTTGTGGAAGCATTCGATGCCGCCGCTGATGCAACTAGTTTTCCCGAACAACTAGTCGGGCTGAAGCCATGGCAGGTGCAGCGGCTGTTCGTGCGCATCTTCGGCGCGAATCCCAAGCCCACCGCTCCTGAGAAAGTCGTGTCCATCGATCCAAATGAAATCGATCCGGTGCGCAACGAGTCGTTCGCTGAGCAGGCGCTCGACGCGCTACAGGAGCACGCGACTCAAGGTCCCTGGCCCAAAACGATTGAAGACCTAATGCGAATGCGCGGCGGCAGTGGCGGAAAATTGCCGTTGATTCGCTACGAATTGGCACGGGAAGCACCCAATACGCCGGCCTTAGGTAGTGGTTCAATACCATTTCTCGCGGGTTTGAAAGTAGCTGACTCGCTCACTTATCACATCGCACCATTCAAGACGCAGGATGCGAGCTTAACCGACTTTCTGGACCAACCGGTGGTCGTCCTCGAGAGTTTGATTGAATGGCGCAAAGCCAATCCCACGATCGAAGCATCCTCGACCGATCCGCAGCGCGCGCAAATGATGAAGGCGCGGTTCGATCATGCACTTGCAACGGCGGCCAATATTTCGCTGCGGCTGACAGTCGATGATGATTTGTTAATCCCGGGAAAGGAAACGACCTTCACCCTGAATTTAGAAAACAGCGGCGACCGCTCCGTCGGAATCGAGCAAGTATCATTAAGCGGTTGGGGACAAACGCAGCAGGTAAAGATCGCCGATCAATTACTACCGGATACCGAAGCTGCCGGCACTGTTGCGATGATTACGCCCGCCGGAGCAAAGATCACGGTTCCCAGCGCCAGTCACCTTTATGACGGACTTCTCTTTGGCGACAACTTTGTAGCGAAAGCGGAAGTTGAAATCGATGGGGTTCGCTTTGATATAAGCAGCGCCGAAAATTATGAGGTGGTGCCCGCGATTGAAATTCTCAGCGTTTCGCCCTCGCCCTGTGTACGCA
>DATAOU010000049.1:0-8147 GCA_036265575.1 Pyrinomonadaceae bacterium | reverse complement strand
TCAGTCGCCGAGTTCTCCAAAAGGATCGAGAAACTCGGCGGCAAAATCTGCCTGGAGAAAACGGCTGTGCCGCAGATGGGTTATTTCGCCGTGTGTCAGGATACCGAGGGCAACTCGATTGGACTTTGGGAGAGCGACGCGAATGCGAAATAATTGTCCCGCGAATGCTCGCCTGTTCGTCGTATCATTGAAACATCGAAAAAAACTATCAACTATCAACTGAAAGGAATACTATGAGCACACAGAATCAAAACGGATATTTGCTCTTGTACCGCAGCAATGAATGGTACAAGGCGCTTTCGCGCGAAAAGCTCCAGAAAGTCGTCAGCCAGAACAAAGCCTGGATCGACCGATTGGCTGCGCAAGGCAAGGCCGCACCTGGCCACGCGCTCGAACGCAAAGGTGCAACCGTTTTTGGCAAAAACGGACGGCTCGTTTCAGACGGACCTTTCGCTGAATCCAAGGAGGCCATTGGCGGATATCTGCTGTTGAATGTCGAGACAATCGAAGAGGCCATTGCCATTGCCCAGAGCAGTCCGGCCCTCGCGTATGGCACGTCAATCGAAGTCCGCCCGGTGGCTGACGAATGTCCTCTCGATATCCGCGCACGTGAATTGGCGCGGCAAGAGCAACTTGCAAATGCTTAAACTCAACAACACTTATCTCTCAACCATCAAACCACAGAATATGAACACAGAAAATCAAAACGGATACATGCTGCTGTTTCGCGGCACCGACCTGCGCAAAGGTCTTTCGCCCGAGGAGCTGCAAAAAGTCACAGACAACTGGATGGCGTGGTTCAAGCGCCTGACTGAACAGGGCAAAGCGGTCGCTGGGAATCCGCTGGAACGGGAAGGGAAAATCGTGTCGGGCAAAGAGCGTGTTGTGTCCGATGGTCCGTTCGCTGAATCCAAGGAAGCGATTGGCGGTTACTTCCTTCTCGATGTTGCTACCATGGATGAAGCGCTCGCGATTGCGAAGGAATGCCCCGGTTTGCCGTATGGCATTCGCGTAGAGGTCAGACCCGTGGCAGGCGAATGTCCCATTGCGGCAGACTTGCGAGCAGAAGCGCAACTGGCGCACACGTAATCGCCGCGCCGCCCATAATCGCCGCGCGCGGTTCGATAGCCCCGATGATCAACGATTTTCTTGAGGGATCGCAATCAGCAGGTTTTCATCAACCGGCAAACAGGAGAAGTAATTATGGCTCATTACATCGACGGATATGTCATTCCGATTCCGAAGAAGAACATAAACGCGTACCGGCGCCTGGCCCAAAAGGCCATGAAGGTGTGGCGGGATCACGGCGCGTTGGATTACAAAGAATGTGTCGGCGACGATTTGAACGTGAAAATGGGGCTACCGTTTCCACGCTGGATCAAAACCAAGCCTGCCGAAACGGTCTTATTTTCCTGGATTGTCTACAAATCGCGCGCGCACCGCGACCGCGTGAACGCTAAGGTCATGAAAGACCCGTGTCTGGCGAAAATGATGGATCCAAAGGCCATGCCCTTCGATGTCAAACGCATGATGTACGGCGGGTTCAAGGCCATTGTCGAAGCCTGAACCCCCTGCAACGGCGCTGGCTCCGGTAACGAAGTAGCGCCAGGCATTCGGCGTAAGTTGATGAACGAGTCTGATCAGGAACTGTTTTTTCTGCTTATTTCCGCACCTTCAACAAAGGCAGTCCGGGTCGATGTCGAATAAACTCGCCGCGCACTGCCTTGTTATCACACGATGGATTCTCTCTGCGCGAACGTCTTGAGAGGGATCGACTTGGTTTGAACAAAGTGGCCCTATTGAAGCCGGTTGACTGGATATTGAGCAAGATGTCCTGAAGCACGTTTTTCGTTCGTCATATTACCAAAGAAACCGACCGAAATCATAAAACTGGACAAAGAGAAAATGAAAATCGAAACAATGGAACCGAAAAGACGCGTAACTGAAGCGAATGCTTCCAAGGTCGTATCAAGGGAGCAGTGGCTCGTCGCGCGCAAGGATTTACTGACACGCGAGAAGGAATTGACAAGATTACGTGACGAAGTGAGCCGCCATCGCCGCGAGCTGCCATGGGTTAAGATCGACAGGGAATATGTCTTCGACGGCCCAGATGGCAGGGAAACCTTGGCCGATCTCTTCGCCCGGCGCAGCCAGCTCATCATCTACCACTTCATGTTCCATCCCGACTGGAAAGAGGGATGCCCGAGCTGCTCATTCGTCGTCGATCACATCGACGGCACGGTTCCGCACCTGGCGGCACGCGACGTGACGCTGACAATGGTCTCGGGGGCGCCGCTGGTGAAGATCGAAGCGTTCAAGAAACGCATCGGGTGGCACTTCAAGTGGGTTTCGTCGTTCGGCAGCGACTTCAACTTTGACTATCACGTTTCGTTTGCGCACGAGCAGAAGGCCGGCGGCAAGGTGGACTACAACTACACGATGCAGGAGTTCCCCAGCGACGAGGGCCCCGGTCTGAGCGTGTTTTACAAGGATCCGACCAACGGCGAAATCTTCCACACCTACTCCACCTTCGCCCGCGGGCTCGATCCGCTGGTTGGCACGTACACGCTGCTCGACCTGGTACCCAATGGGCGCGACGAAGACCGTCTGGCGTTCAGCATGCAGTGGGTCCGCCATCACGATCGGTATGGGACAAACCTGTTCCTCGATGAGACGCTGCCCTATTGGCCGCCCACGGCGTCGCCGGAATCCTCAACTTGCGCGTGTGGGGCGGCGGAGGTGTACGCATGAGAGTTCCGGGCTGCTGCAACGTCGCGCGCCGAAGCGGCGAGATAGCCGGTTGGATTGTCCCCGGCGCGGTGCTGGTGTTACTGCCGAAGTGTCCGATGTCCCTTGCGGCATACGTGGCGGTTTGGACTGGAATCGGGCTTTCGCTGTCAGCCGCGACCCATTTGCGAGCGGCGCTTCTGATTCTGTGCGTAGGATCGATCTTGTTTCTGGCGGTAAGGAGCACTCATCGGCTGATCCACAAAATTAGTTAGGATAAAAAAATAAACAGCAGGAGCGAGATATGTTAAAAGACAGCAAAGAATTCAGCGGTTTTTCAGCAGATGACATCTCCAAGGCGAAAGAATTCTATGCCGGAACACTCGGATTGAACGTTTCCGAATCTGATGGCCTCCTCACGTTGCGGCTCGTCTTTGGAATTATCGAGGCGGACGCGAAAGCAAAGTAGCATTACATCTTTTCAGACGAGGCCGAAACAGCAATGACAAAGGAAAAAAATACTACGGCAGACGATATCGTCGCAATCGTACGCGCTGCATACGAAGCCTATGTTGCCAAGTGTCGTGAGGTAATTGAGAGACTGATCGCATGGGACTTCCACTTTACCAGCCCACTTGATAACCGGATTGACCGCGCGACCTACTTTGCGCGTTGCTGGCCGAACAGCAAGAACATCACGGGTTTCGATTTCATCCAACTCGTGCCCCACGGCGACCGGGTATTCGTCATCTATGAAGGGCGTCGTGCGCATGGGCACGGGTTCCGCAATACCGAGGTCGTCACGGTGCACAAAAACCAAATCGTCGAGGTCGAAGTCTATTTCGGTTGGTCGATCCCGCACGAGGCGCCAGCGGGCGGTTTCATCGATGAGAAAAAGCCGAAAAATGCATTAAACAGGAAGGATAAATATGAATCGCGTCACACATTTTGAGATTTACACCGATGATCCCGAAACAGTGCAGCCGTTTTATGGGAATGTTTTCGGCTGGAGATTCCAGAAATTTGAAGGCGGCCCGATTGAGTATTGGCTTGTCACCACGGGCGATGACAAGGAACCGGGAATCAATGGCGGTATCACTCGTCCGCGCGAAGGGCAAAGCCCGGGCACTTTAAACACGATCGCTGTTTCGTCGCTCGATCAAACGATCAAGAAGATCGAGCAGGGCGGCGGTAAAATCTGCGTGCCCAAGATGGCGATCCCGAAAATCGGGTGGCTTGCTTACGCGGAAGATCCGGCTGGAAATGTATTTGGAATCATCGAGCCGGATTCAGACGCGAAGTAGGAGACAGACGAGCATCAAAGAACTAGGCGCGGATAGTTTCGATTGCACTCGCAGACGACTCAGTCAGTGAGGTTCGGGTGCGTTGCGGAAAATGTTGGAAAGTTGTCCTGAGTCGCACGCTTCATTCGTCTTAGATATGAACCGAGTGAAAAGTCAGAAATCAGAAAAACTATGAAAATACCTTTCAGTGGGGGCTGTTCTTGCGGTGCCATTCGGTACGAATGCACCGCGGAGCCCGATCATGATGTTTAAGTGCCATTGTCGCGATTGTCAGCAGGTGACTGGCGGCGGATTCGCTCCCGGGATGCTGGTGCCTCGAGGGGCGTTTCGATTGACACGCGGACAATTGCGTTACCATCTCACGTCCAGTATCAGGCGAGGAAAACATAAACGCGGTTTTTGCCCCGAATGCGGATCTCGTGTTACGGGAGGCGAATTTGAAGGAGCAGAATCGCAGTTTGTGGGAATCCTGGCAGGCACGCTCGATGATCCTAGCTGGTTCCAGCCGCAGATGGATTTCTTCGTTTCGGATGCGCAACCATGGGACCAAATGGATCCCGCGATTCCGAAATTCGAGCAGTATCCGCCGCCACCAAAAGAATAGAGACACCAATTTCACCGCCTTCGTTGCGGAGTCGCTGGAGCACCGCGCGGCAGGCGCATCGGCGCGAATTGATTCCAAAATTCTGGATTCGTGCCAATTGACGCAATTTGCGTTTCCAAAAGCGTTTCATAAGCATGTGGAGATGCACGTGAGAACCGCTGAAGAGCGGGAGATCGATGGTTTGGCAAGGCTCTGGTATGATGGCTGGCAGGATGCGCACGCGCAGATTCTTCCAGTGGAACTGCGCCGGGTGCGCACATTGGACAGTTTCAGACAGAGACTTCGAACAGCGCTTCCAGATACGCGGGTCGTGGGACCGCCCAGTGGGCCCAGTGGGTTTTGCATCACGAAGGGGGACGAGCTCTACCAAATATATGTGTCGACCCAGGCGCGAGGTTCGGGCGCCGCGGGAGCATTGATGGCCGATGCGGAGGCTCGCCTCGCGAAGAGAGGCGTTGAGACCGCCTGGCTAGCGTGTGCGATCGGCAATCACCGAGCTGCGCGGTTCTATGAAAAATGCAGTTGGTGTCGCGTCGGCGTCGTCACCTACCAAGCGGAAACAGCCACCGGGACTTTTCCACTAAAGGTCTGGCGCTACGAAAAAAGACTGACCTTCGTAACGTAAATGGCTGTCGGAGGAGAATCACTGTGACGCACCAAATATTATTCATCCAGGGAGGCGGAGCGGGAGCTTACGAGGCTGATCAGCAATTGGTCGTGTCTTTGCGCCGCGCTCTAGGAACGGCTTACGAGCTGCTCTATCCAAATATGCCCATGAGAGCGAGCCTGACTATCGGAATTGGAAAACACAAATCGGAAAAAGCTGGGTCACTTGAAAAACGGTGCGATTCTCGTCGGGCATTCCCTTGGTGGCTCCTTTTTATTGAAATATCTTTCTGATGAGAAGGTTGAAAAAGCGATTGCCGGGATTTTTCTGATCGCGACGACTTATTGGAGCGGTGACGGATGGCGATATGAGGGATATGAGGCAGTTGCCTTGCCGAAGGATTTTCCTTCGAATCTTCCGAGCGGTACGCCAATATTCTTTTACCACAGCCGCGATGATGAAATCGTGCCATTCGCGCACCGGACTCTCTATGCAAGAAAATTGCCACAGGCGACTATTCACGCCCTCGATGCGCGTGGGCACCAGTTAAGAAACGACTTGTCTGAAGTTGCCGCGGATATCAAGAGTCTGTAATGAACCGACACGATTCGTGCAATTCGTGTTTTTCGAAGTTTGTCCTAAAAGCTTTCGTTCGTTCGTCGCAGATATGAAACAAAAGAGAAAATACTATGCAAAAAATAACTCCATTCTTGTGGTTTGATGATCAAGCCGAGGAGGCAGTGAAGTTTTACACGGCCATTTTCAAAAATTCGAAGGTTGGAAAAACTCTCCGCTATGGCGAAGAAGCATCAAAAGTATCGCAGAGCGGGAGGCCGCCCGGATCGGTCTTGACGATTGAGTTTGAACTTGAAGGCCAGAAGTTCACGGCGCTCAACGGCGGTCCGCAGTTCAAGTTTAATGAGTCGATCTCGTTCGTAGTGAACTGCGACACCCAGGAAGAAGTCGATTATTTCTGGGCAAAACTCACTGCTGGTGGTGGACAGGAGTCAGCGTGTGGTTGGCTGAAGGACAAATTTGGTGTGTCGTGGCAGGTCGTTCCCAATGTTTTGATCGAGATGTTGCAGGACAAGGATTCCGAAAAGTCTGAACGCGTTATGAAGGTGATGCTTCAACTGCAGAAGCTCGACATCAAAAAGTTAAAGGAGGCGTACGCTGGGAAATGAACTCCAAGCCGAGAACAATTGACGAATACCTCGCAGGCGTAAGCGCTGCTCAACGGATCGCGCTCGAGAAACTTCGCAAGACCATCCGCACGGTCGCGCCCAAGGTTGAGGAGGGTATTAGCTATGGAATTCCTGCGTTCCGCTTAAACGGGGGCGCTCTGGTTTTCTTCGGCGCATGGGCGAATCACTGCTCGTTCTATCCGGGCAGTTCCATAACGCTGAAGAAATTTCGGGGCGATCTGAAAGGTTTTCAGATTACCAAGGGGACCATTCGCTTCTCGCCCGATAACCCGCTACCGATCACGCTGGTGAAAAAACTGGTCAAGGCACGGATAGCGGAAAACCGGACTTAAAAGCTTGTGCCGAAAATCAGCCCACGCCGTTTAGCACAGCGATCGTACGAAGCTTTTGCAGCGGGCGGTCGGAAATTTTTTAAGCAGCATCTTGCAGAGGATTTCACTTTTTCCAGTCCGCTCGATGTGGGCCTTGGTCGCGAAGGATACTTCGATCGATGCTGGCCAGGTGCCTGGCAGGGTCAAAAGTTCAACTTTTTGCGGCTCATAGAACATGACGATGAAGTCGTTGTAACTTATGAAATGACAAAGCCGAATGGGGAGACGGGGCGCAATACGGAAATCCTGCGAATTAGAGACAATAAGATTATCAGTGTAGAGGTCTATTTTGGTTGGGACGTTTTGGCAGATCATTAAATCAGTAAGGAGAAACCAATGAGCAAAGTTCGAGTGTTAGTCGGCACAAGGAAAGGCGCGTTCATCCTGACAGCGGATGGTGCGCGCAAACGATGGAAGGTTAGCGGTCCGCATTTTGCGGGTTGGGAAATTTATCATGTGAAGGGCTCGCCAGTCGATCCGAACTGCATTTACGCATCGCAAACCAGTGGGTGGTTCGGCCAAATCATTCAACGCTCAGATGACGGCGGAAAAACCTGGAACACGCCCGGAAGCAAACCTGAGGAATTGAAAAGTCCTGATGGCACGCCGAAAGCCGAGAGCAACAAGTTTGTTTACGACGGAATCCCGGGCACGCATCAATGGTATGACGGCACCCAGCATCCGTGGGAGTTCAAGCGCGTTTGGCATCTGGAGCCCTCACTGCATGATCCCGAGCATGTTTACGCCGGTGTGGAAGACGCGGCGTTGTTCGAATCGAAGGACGGCGGCAAATCGTGGAAAGAATTGTCCGGCCTCCGAAAACACGACACCGGCCCGAAATGGCAACCGGGCGCAGGTGGAATGTGTCTACATACAATCCTCCTGGATCCACAGGATCGACAACGAATATTCGTGGCGATCTCGGCCGCAGGCGCGTTCCGCACCGATGACGGCGGAACAACGTGGAAACCCATCAATCACGGACTGCATTCAGAATACATACCGGAGCCGAATGCCGAGGTCGGCCATTGTGTTCATCGCATCGCCATGCACCCATCGCGGCCCAACACATTATTCATGCAAAAACACTGGGACGTGATGCGCAGCGATGATTCTGGCGATTCATGGCGCGAAGTAAGCGGAAATTTGCCGAGCGATTTCGGTTTCCCGATCGACGTGCACGCGCACGAGCCGGAGACAATCTATGTCGTACCGATCAAAAGCGATTCTGAGCATTATCCGCCCAGCAGCAGGCTGCGTGTGTATCGCAGTCGGACCGGTGGAAACGAATGGGAAGCGCTCACCAAAGGCCTGCCGCAACGCAATTGT
>DATAOU010000048.1:0-3858 GCA_036265575.1 Pyrinomonadaceae bacterium | reverse complement strand
CAGGTACCCGTGGCCGGTGAGTCGCAGAAAATTCATGAAGTTGCCGGGCAGTTTAGGAACAAAGCAGTCAATGAAGTAATCGATACCGAGCGAGAGGTTGAACGTGGCCGAGGCGCTGCGCGAATTTCGCAAGTTATCGATTACATCTTTTATTTGCTATACGCATTGCTGGGAATGCGTTTCCTCCTGGCTTTGTTGGCGGCGCGCAGCACAGCCGGTTTTGTTCAGTTTATCGTCACGATAACAAATCCCTTCTATGCGCCATTTAGAGGGATAGTCGCGAGCCCCAGCACTAACGAAGGACACACGTTGTTGTTGCCCATCGTTGTCGCCATCATTGCTTACGTGATTTTGCACCTGGCCATTAATGGGTTGTTGCGCATGGTCGCACATCGTAAGACGGCCATTTAGTGCATTTCCGATTGGTAATTGCAGATTGCCAATTGGGGGTCTAGTTACAGCAGGGTGGTTCCTGTGTTTTGAATTTATTTGCCGAATCAACCGCCGGTCGCGCGAGCAACCGATGCAATTGGCAATCGGCATTCGGCATTCGGAAATGCTTTGACAAGTTATCAGACTTCGGGCTCCGCACAACGCAGCGCCGGTGAACCCCGCCAGGCCGGGAACGGAGCAACGGTAGCCAAGCGCGCGTGTGTTGCGGGTAAGTCCGGAGTCTGGCCAAATCTAGTAAATCGTAAATCGTGAATAGTAAATAGTCAGCCGCGTTTAGCTCTCACCAATTATTTACGATTTACGATTCACTATTCACCGCCTTATGACCTACCAGGTAATCGCACGCAAATGGCGCCCGCAGACTTTTGACGAAGTCACTGGGCAGGAACCGATCACGCGCACGCTGCGCAACGCGATCGAGCACCAGCGGCTGCATCACGCTTATCTTTTTTCCGGCGCGCGCGGCGTCGGTAAAACCACATCCGCGCGTTTGTTTGCTAAGGCTTTGAACTGTCACAAGTCGCCGGTTCCCACGCCGACCCCCTGTCGCAGCGACGACCCAACTGCCTGCGCCTCATGCAGCGAAATTACCGAAAGTCGATCGATTGATGTGCAGGAGATTGATGCTGCTTCGCATACCGGCGTCGACAACGTGCGCGACTCAATTATCGAGACCGTCGGCTTTGCGCCCGCGCGCGACCGCTACAAAATTTTTATCATTGACGAAGTCCACATGCTCTCGAAGCCGGCGTTTAATGCGCTGCTGAAGACGATCGAAGAGCCGCCTGAGCGTGTTGTCTTCATCATGGCCACCACCGAAAAGCAGAAAGTGCCGGAAACGATTCTTTCGCGTTGCCAGCAATTCGAGTTTCGCACGATCGCCACTGCGAAAATTCTTGAGCGGCTGCGTTTGATTGCGGAAGCGGAAAAGATTTCCATTCCTGACGATGCGTTGCGGGAGATTGCGCGTTCGGGTGAGGGCTCGATGCGCGACGCCCAATCGGCTTTCGACCAGGTAATCAGTTTTGCCGGCACCACGATCAAGCAGGAGGATATCGAGCTGGCGCTCGGCGTCGCTGGCGCTGACATTCTGATTCGCGTGGTCAACGGCATCGCCAATAATCAACCTGCCGAAGCCCTGGCGGTTGTTGACGACGTCGTGATGCGCGGTCATGACCTGCGCAACTTCTGCCGCGATCTGCTGGCGCACTTCCGAGATTTATTGGTGGCTAAAGTTTCCGGCAGCGAAGAACTGCTGGAGGCAGCGATCTGCGACAGTGCTGAATTGAAACGCCAGGCGGCGTTGTTCTCAGAATCCGACCTCGTGCGCTTTTTTAACTCGCTGGCTGACACCGAAAATCTTTTGCGCACCGCGTCGCACCCGCGCTATCAGGTCGAGATTGGCTTAGTGAAGTTGATGGAGATGCGACGGTTGGAGCCGCTCAGTTCGTTAATGGACCGGCTCAACGCTTTAGAAACTTCATTGCGCACCGGCAAGCCATTGCCTGCGGGCAAGAGCGCGACGGAACCGTCCAAAGCTGTGACAAGCTCATCTACAAATCCCTCTCCGGCTAACAAAGCGACGGCAGCGGTTGCGTCGACTCCTCGTTATGGCAGCGGTTCCTCGGCCGGCGCGGCTACCCGCCCCGCCTTTGAAGCAAAGTCCGAAACGGAGATCGCCGCCGGCATTTCTGACGCCGCAATTGCAGCCGCCTCGATGAGGCAAACTGATGCGGGAACCAACGCGAAGGTGAAAGCTGCCACCGGTTCGGCAATCGATCAGATCAAGGCATCACTCGAGCGGAAACGAAAAATGTTTTTGGTGACTGCGCTGGAAGGCGCCGGCCGCGTCGCGATCGAAAACGACGAATTGTTCATCGAGTTTGCGCCGGCTGACCGGCACCTGCGCGACACGTTATCGAAAAGCGACAACATAAAAATCCTGCGCGAAGTTTGCAAAGATGTAACCGGCAACGATCTGGGGGTACGCTTTGTGATTGCCGATGGCGCAGCGCCCGATGCTCCGATTTCCAAAGAAGAAACCGAGCGGCGCGAAAAGCAGGATTTGCGCGAACGCGCAGAAAAGAATCCAGTGGTCCAACAGATGCTGAAAACGTTTCGCGGTGAGATAGTTGACGTGAAACGTGTGGAGCGCGACTAGTTTCCATTGTCTTTTTTTCGAGTCCCCGGTAGCATTCGACTTGGTTGTATCTTGACATTCTAAAAAACAAAGACCGGCACGCTACGGGAGCCGATGCCGGTCTTGTCCCCGCCACGCTCACCCTTTTGACGTGGCGGTAATGGGACACTTTAGTTCCATGAAGACTAAAGTGCCCGCCTGGGGTGCACGCCGCTAATAGTGCACCCCGGCTCCTTAGTTACCTTGCGGATTTTCTTCCACCTCCACACCTTTATGTCTTTGCGCGCGCCGGTGAATTGGCGAACGCGCCTTCAGCAGATCGTGGTGCCTTGAACCGATCACATAGGCAAGACCCTGGTAAGTCATTCCCAGCAAATGGGCGGCGTGCGTGACGCTGCCGTTTGCCTGCGCCAGCGCCTGGCGAATTAAACCTGATTCGAATTTCAAGACTTCCAGCGGGAAAGTGCAGGGCGTGTTGAAAACGGTTTCGGTTGCCACTTCCGGTTTCAATTCACCGCGAATGTTGGCAAAGACTCTGCGAGCGGCAGCATTCAGTCGCAGCATGATGTCCTGGCTTTGCGATTTCGCCAGCCAGTCGCTGGCGCGATCATAAGCTGCATACAAAGTTTCGGCCGGGAGATCATCGAGTTCTTCGATTAACGTCAACGCCGCGAGGCCGGCCTTATTAAGCGCGCCCACCTGGTGTCCTACTTCGATAGCTCTTTGGAAAGTGAACTGCGCCCGTTCGCTTTGCTTGAGACGTGAGATGGCAATGCCGAGGGTGATGAGCGCATCGGCGAGTAGACATTGGTGACCGCTCTTTTCCAGCACGCGTACCGCGCTGCGCGCTACCGCTTCGGCTTCCTTAAATTTCTTTTCCGCGATCAGGACCTGCGCGCGCGTGTCGTCGATCTGCGCGACACCGACTTTGTCTTTGACGCGAACCCTTAGGCGTCGGGCTTGTTCAAGATATGAATGTGCCTCTTTGAAGCGAGAGAGTTTGTAGAGTAAAAAGCCAAGGTTGTTTTTAACATCTGCTCGATAAGGATTATTGCGTGCCAGTTTGAAGAAATGATCAGCCTTCTCATATTCATCGACTGCGCGTTGTAAATAGTCGTCTCTGTTTTCGGCGGTAGAGATCTTTCGCAGGACAATAGCTAATTGGTTATGGTAGGTTCCTTTGATTGTTTGATTACTGATTTTATTGAACAAGGATTCGTTTTCTGTCAGGATCTTAAAGGCCTCGCGATAGCGCGCCGACGACC
>DATAOU010000047.1:0-28003 GCA_036265575.1 Pyrinomonadaceae bacterium | reverse complement strand
TCAACTCAGTTACAAAGAGGAAAGGACGTACGCAGTCAACATTGAGTCCAGGACCCGGTCGCTACCGCTCCCGGTTCTGTATTCGTCGACTCACGGTGAGCTCGAGTTCCGGAACGACACGGCTTTCTGATGGCGCACTTGGGAGAATCGTTTGTGCTAAAAGATCAGTCAACAATGAATCTACAGAGCGGCGAAACTTTATGCTACATTGTGCGCCGGGCTCCCCGAAAACATCATCAAGGCAAATTCCGCAATGGCTGCACGTTCACATTCCCGCGTACGAACGCTGATCGTGGTAACTATTAGCGTGCTCCTGCCATTCGCTGTGTCACTGCAATCAAAAAGAGTTTCCGCGCAAGGTCCTGCTCCCATTCTCATCAGCCAGGAAACTTCCACGCGCGCCATCGCATTTGATTCCGTCACCCAACAGCACGAGCCGTTTTCGACTAACGCGCCGGTAAAGTTTGGCTTGGACAACCAAACACGCGTAATGCTGTTTGCAATGAATTTCAGTTTGCAACCGGGCGACACGGTTGCCGACGTAAGTGTCGACGCGGAAGATGCCGCGCACAATTCTTACCATTTGCCAGTTGAATTCGTCGGTAGTGTCCCCGAGCAACCCTGGGCCACGTCAATTGTTGTCCGCTTAAGCGATGCCCTGACGGACGCCGGCGACGTCTTGGTTGGAATTACCTACCGTGGCGTTGCAAGCAACCGTGTTCGAGTAGCGATGGGACATATCGGCGGTGGTCCACCCGACGACAGTGGCGCCCATCCAACTCCCGGTTCAGCAACACCGCCTCCAGCGCCCGCACCCAATGCGACCGCCGGCAACTTAACTTCAAGTGAAGTACAAACTGTAATCAGCCAGGCTGTCTCGGCCGCGGTATCGCTTAGCCGGAATGTCACAGTGGCGGTAACCGATCGCGAAGGCAACGTTTTGGGCGCCTTCGTGATGACTGGAGCGCCGGCTACTACGACTATTCGCAGCGTCGGCACCGCCGGTCGCGGCCTGGAAGGCACGGTTGTTCCGGCGACGATTGCGGCGATTTCGAAAGCGGGAACTGCCTCGCTTTTCAGCACCAGCGGCAATGCCTTCACAACTCGCACTGCCGGTTTCATCATTCAGGAACACTTCCCGCCGGGCGTGGACTTCCGCTCAGGTGGGCCATTGTACGGCGTGCAGTTTTCATCGCTTCCCTGTTCAGACATCAAGAGACCGGCGCTGCCGTTGGGACTCTCGGGCGATCCGGGTGGCCTGCCCATCTACAAAGATGGGATCGCGGTGGGTGGTGTGGGAATCGAAGGCGATGGGCTCTACACAGTCGATCGCGATCCCAGCGATTTTGATCAACCTGTCGAAGAGTTGATTGCCTCGTCAGCGGTTCGCGGATTTGAAGCGCCGTCGCTGATTCGCGCGGACAACATTTTGGTTGACGGCATTCGCCTGCCGTACACGAACGTAAGCAACGCACCGGCGCCGGCGACAATCGCGTTCGGCAGTCTGCCAGGCACAGTTCCGGTTGCGTTTCCCATTCGCGGCGCGCAGACCTCCGCTTTCGTTCCTGCAACCGTCGGCGGAATCGGAGGCGAAGTCGACACACGTTTCTTTCCTTTTGTAGCAGGTTCGGTTCCGGGAGCCGGACTGACTGCGGGCGACGTACAAACGATCATTGAGCACGCTGCGCAGCAAGCGAACATCACACGCGCCGCGATTCGCCAGCCGCTTGGCAGCAACGCGCGCGTGACGATGGCGGTGGTAGACGCGTCGGGAAACGTGCTCGGAGTATTTCGTCAACAGGATGCGCCGGTATTTGGCTTTGATGTGGCAGTGCAAAAGGCACGCACCGCGGCGTTCTATTCAAACGCAAATGCGGCAACACTGCTGCGTTCGGCCGGCTTCGGCAACTACGTCGATCGCGCGCTGGCTGATGGTTTGAAGTTAGACGGCTCCGTTGCTTTTACCGATCGCGCGGGCGGCTTTCTGCACCGGCCTTTTTTTCCGGATGGCATTAACGACTCGGCGGCTGGTCCCTTTAGTACTGCCATCAGCGAATGGAGTCCCTTCAACGACGGACTGCAACTCGATTTGATCAAGACGAACCTCCTGGCCGCAATAGGTGGCGCAACGGTACCGTGCACGGCAATAGCGAACCTTCCCAACGGCATTCAGATTTTTCCCGGCAGCGTTCCCCTTTACAAAAACGGAGTGCTGGTCGGCGCGATCGGTATCAGCGGTGATGGCGTCGATCAGGACGACCTAATCGGGGCCGCCGGCGGCAACGGTTATGCGCCCCCTACGGCTATTCGCTCCGATCAGGTTTTCGTTCGCGGTGTGCGGCTGCCATTTTTGAAGTTTCCGCGCAGTCCGAATCTCTAGTGAACAGAGTCAACAAACAAACCGATACTTCAACCAGGGCGCGTCGCCGCTCAACGGTCGCGTTTCAGATCACTCTCGTTTTCAGCATGCTGCTGGTTGCGGTCTGGTGTGTTGGGCAGACCGGCAGCAGTATTTCGGAAAGCCCGCGCGCCGTATTGCGGTTGCGTGTGAAAGTAAAAACCAGCGAGGCCACCAAGAGTTTGACGGGTTTGTCGCGTAAGCGATTCTTTCTGATCAAAGGTTCGCTCGAACAAAACAAAACATTGATCGCGGCCATGGACCAACAGCCGCTCATGTCTCGCGATTGTTATTACACCCGCGCCGGCGCCAGTCCAAGTCTTATCAATTGGTTAAAAGAAAACGACTGCGAATCAGTTTATTGCCGCGAGCTGACGTCGGAAGATGTTGAAGGTCCGCACGCTGTTTCAGAGTTTGCCAGCGCGCTGAGCGCCGGCGAGAAGACATATGGGAACCGGCAGCTGGCATTGAAGTGGTTGACGGTCAACCTGCCGGAGAAGTTGCGCGACGGCTTTTACCGGCAACGGCAGACTGAGATCGCGTCGATCGTCAAGCAAGCAGAAGCCGCATCAGGCGCGAAAGTAATCTCAGTGATGACTGACCGCAACGGCACCGCTTTCTTCACGGATTTGGAAGCCGGCAATTACACACTTTCGAACATCGCCGGTGCCGAGATTGGCCAGAGCGTCTCGCTTTGGAATTGCGACGTGCAAATCAAAGCGGATGATGTGTCAACGGAAAAGATCTATACCATTTCAAATCGCAAAGATAAGAACGTGAAATGCGTGGCGGTCGAAAAGCCGCTACCCGCTTGCACTCCTTAATATGAAAGTGGAAGGCCGGTCAAGCAGTTCAGAGTACAACCTTCAGGTTGCTCTTCCCCACCCACGCAAGCTGAAGCTTGTACTCTGAACTACTTGAGTTTGGCCTCGGACTTAGGACTAGCTTCGCGAATGCAAATTAAACTTGCGGCCCGCTTTTGTATCGTGGTCACGTGCGCGGCAATTCTTTTGTGCGTCGGCATCCGCGTGCTGGGACCAAACGCCGCAGCTCAGCGTAGTCGGCCACGTCGTCCGGCGACGGTCCGCAAGACTGCAACCGCCGTCGACTACTCACACTTCTCGCATGCAACCAAGAAGCACCAGGCGGCGTGCAACACCTGTCACAAAGTCCCAACCGATAATTGGAAAAAAGTGCGGGACTATCCGGATGTTACCGACTTTCCCGGTCATGATGCCTGCGTCAGCTGTCATCGAGCGCAGTTTTTCAAAGGCGCCAAGCCCACGATTTGTTCGGACTGTCACTCGAGAGTCTCACCGCGTGACTCTGTCCGTTTTGCTTTTCGCAATCCCGACAGTAAGCGACAGTTTCTGATCGAGTTTCCACATGACAAGCATCAGGACGTAATCGCCCGTCTCTTTCGGGAACTAAGATTCGATTCACGCCCGCAATTCGTTCGCGCCGGTTTCAATACTTCCGCACCTTTTGCCGACGAAAAAACGAAGCACTACAACAACTGCGAAATCTGTCATCAACCGCGCACTGCGGCGCCGGCAGCTCCTGCGAGCGGTTGGCCCGATGCGTTTACGCCAGCCGCGGACACTTTCAAACTTGCGCCTTTGAGTCACGCATCCTGCTTCAACTGCCACTGGGGTTCGCAGCAACCTGTCAACGACAACTGCGGCGGCTGCCACAAGCTAGCCAATCAGGCTTACGCCTGGATGGATTCAACACCGAGAATCTCAATGAAGTTTCGGCATGGCCGGGAACAACACACGCAGGAGTGCACAACCTGTCACATCAACATTACAAAGTCAGAGACGTTGCGCGGACTGAAACCCGACGTGCCGATTACCGCCTGTTTTGAGTGTCACAACAAAGGGCCGGTGCGATTCGACGTCACGAACGAGTTGCTGGCAATCGATAAAAATCGCGATTTCACTTGCACCTATTGTCACACTTCGGACATCGGCAAGCGTGATCCGCCCGCGAGTCATTATTTGATCTCCGGGTTGCCGCCAAAGAAACGCAAGGACGTGAAATGAGGTTGTCACTGTTCAGACTTCGCGAAAGACGCTCCGCCATCGCGTGGGTCGTTTCTCTGTGTGGCCTCTGTGTGCTCTGTGTCTCTGTGGTGAGTAAATCGCACGACCGGTTCACAACCGAGACACAGAGCACACAAAGGTTGCACAGAGAATTAATGATGTTCGCACAGACGCCCGAGCTTGATTATTCAACTTTCAAACACAACAGCCAGAAGCACGCATCACTTTCCTGCAGTTCATGTCATCAACGCAGTGATAACTCTGCAACGCCGCGCTTTCCCGGACACAAGGCCTGCACGGGTTGTCACGTGGGACAGTTTGTTACGCCTGCCGTCCCGATGTGCGTGATTTGTCATACCGAAGTCAGCAGCTCTAATCCACCGCTGAAAGGCTTTCCCACAAAGTTCAACGAAAGCTTCAACGTCAAATTCGATCACGCGCAACACAACACCGGCAGCGCCCGCCCGCAGAACGGATGCGCGACCTGTCACACGCGCTTAGGTGGGCGCCTGGCCGCAGCGCTTTCCATCCCCGCAAGTTTATCTGCTCACGATCAGTGTTATTCATGCCACACACCCAACAGCAAAGCCGCCAGCGGTCGTGAAATCGCATCGTGCGGTGTGTGTCATGACACAAAAGGTTTTTCGCGCACCGGCACAAACGCGCGCTCATTCCGCTTTGCCTTTAGTCACGCCAAGCATGGACCAGGCCAGCGGCTGGGGTGCAGCGATTGTCACAACCTGACTGCCGGTGCGGCGCAATCGCGCCAGGTTAGTTCACCAGCTCCCAGCGAACACTTTGCGACGCGCGGCAGCACCTGTCTCAGCTGTCACAATGGCAAACGATCATTTGGGGGTGATCTGGCTTTTAAGGATTGCAAGCGTTGCCATACCGCTGCCACTTTCCGGATGCCGATGTAGAGATTCGCCGCGGATTAACGCCGATAAGACGGATCTGAAAAGGCCACAGAGCAAACGAAACCAAGGCTGTCGTCATACCGCTCTAAGCCGATAACGCTTTCCTACTGCTTATCTGATCTGCGTGCATCCGCGTTCATTCGCGGCTGATAAAACGTTTGACAGGCTCAGGCGTGATATTTAAGATGACCGTGCTCGATTCCCTCCCCGGCTTTCAATGTTCTCGAAAATATTTTCAGAGGTAAGCGGATGAGAAAATTATTGGTTCTGATCGCGGCGCTGAGTTGTGCGGCGGTGGTTACGGTCGCCGGCAGCGCAAATTTTTCGCTACAGGAGATTCCCAAAGAGAGCAAGACACAGCCGAAGGAAGTGGTGTTGGATAAGGACAGCCAGTCGGACAAATACGGCGAGGTTCCTTTCAATCACGAGAATCACGCGACCAAGATGTACAGCATCGACGGTAAGAGCGTAATCTCCTGCGTCGAGTGCCATCACACCGATCAGCCGCCCGCCGCATTGAAAGCTCCGTTAAAAACTTCTGAGCGCGACGTGACATTGACCGCGGCGCTGCTGCAGGCCGCAGACTCGAAGCCCGTCAAAACTTGTCGCGCCTGCCACCTGCAATCCGGTGATGACAGCGCCACGATTCCTACGGTGACATATCCCGACAAGCCGGCCCCGGTGAAACTCACCAACGAACTGGCCTATCACACCAATTGCAATATCTGCCATGACAAAGCAATCGCGGCCCGACCGGTTCTAAAAGGAAAGATCCCCGGTTCGAACGATTGCTTGCCCTGTCACAAGCCAGTCAGTTAGGTTAACTACTGTGTAGTGGCATTGACTTTAATCTTTGTCCGGCGAGCCGCGCATTTTTAAAAGAAGTGTTAGCGCGCCGAGCACAGACTAAAGCCAATGCCACAATAATTTTTTAGGGTTTTGACGGCGTGAAGCGAAGCGGGACGGAAAAAAGCAACGTGTCCTCAGGTTTAACTGAAAGGCGATAGATGTTCTGTGGAACCGGCTCTGCTTGCGTCAGCTCCGCTTTACCCAACCCCGCAGCTTGTTCCTTCTCGGTCATTGGTTGTCCCACCCCACCTTCCATCTCAAAGACAATAGGTTTGGCAGCCCACTGTTTTTCCCAGGCAGTGAGTTGTGCGGGCTGAACTATGAGCGGACTGGTTGCCAGTTGACCTGCTTCAAAAAGCGGCTTCGAAGAAACCATGATAGTGAGAACTTCAGCGACATGGCCCTTGGAAGTTTGACTGGGCCTAATGCGAAAGTATCGCGGCGCCGCCGGAATATAAATAATTCTTCCCGCCTTCACTCGATTGCCGCCCTCGGGCGTACGCGCGCCGGGGAAGATCAACCGAGCATCGCCAAACGACCCGTCCGCATATTGTTCACGATCGATAACATAGAGATAACCGTCGCGTGAAAGTGATTCGATTCCCAGTCTCACCTTTTGACCGGGCGCCAGCAATGTTCCTTGTGAGATTCTTTCAAGACTCCATTGCGTCGCCGGCGCGTCTTCCTCTTCGACGAGCTCCTTGGTCTTGTCAGCTGCAGTTGCCGGGCGAAAGCGCCAAATAGTCAGACCGACTTGCGCAAACACCTTGCCTGGCGGCGGACTTGCCAGGTTGTTGGCTGGCGAAGTTTTGTAAATCGGCTTTTTGCTAACGGCCGCTCTTTTGGGAGAAGGGTCTGCCTGCCGATTCTCTAAAAACACCTCCGCCTTTATTGCTTTGGAGGTTTCCTCATCCTGCGCCCGCGCGAGCGTCAACGCACCGGGACAAGCAATAACGATAACCAGCAACAATATTTTAAAAAAAGCTTTGATTCTCATGAGTCCTCCACTCTTGAGTGCCGGAGCATTAGTAAGCTTCGTGAGCGAGTTCGATTAAGCTGACAACGACATCGCCCTTGCCCTTTACCTGCGTGCGTTTTAGAGCTTTGTTTGAGACAACTTCAGGACGTTGCGACTCGTATCGCTTGAGATAATTTTGGATGATGCCAATCTGGGCAGTATCAGTTATCACTCCGTCGTGTTTGGCCGCATCGCGAAATACTTCATCCAGCTCAGGCACCGGATTTGCCGACCAAATTAACCACACCTTCTCGACGCCGGTGTGCTCGACAAAGCGGTACCAGCCAGCTTCCAGCCGTTGATTCGCATTGAGACCCGCGACCCCGTGGTTGTCCGCAGGATTTGGGAAGAGGACGTCATATTCGTTTTTGTTATTGGCAGCCGGGCCCTCGTTTAGCAGGTACAGCGCACCGTTTTGGTCCGGCTGGACATTGAAACGAAACCGCCAACCGTTCCCGAAAAGTTGATCGCCGGTCGACTCGATCGGTTCGCCTAACGGTTTCTGGTTATACATTTTTTGCACCGTCAACCAGTACGCAAGGGACTGCTCCCGGGCCGGAACTTCGGCGGCTGGTCCAGCCGGAACAATAGGCCGAAAAGGTCTCAGTTGTCGATTCAGGATCAAGAGTGCAATGCCAACCAGTAACGCCAGACCAAGCACGGCGGCCCTGATCATGTTCGCGCGTTTGACCGGAAAAGGTTTCGGGGCCGGACGCAGCCTGGCCGGGACGAGCGGATTGCCGACGTCGTCGGAATAAAGATTATAAAGATGCACCCGTAAACCATGCTTCACTTCGGCTTCGCCTAAGTCGTGAAGCATGTCCGACCAGCGTCGCAACTGCAGCAGATCGTCAGCGACTCGCTTGGAAATCAGAATGTGACCGGCATCGCCGCAGTCCATCACCCGTTGCGCGATGTTAATGCCGCCGCCCGCCACGTTCATATTCGTGTTGATGTCCGCCATGCGATAGACCAGGCCGCTGTGAATGCCCATGCGCATTCCCATATCGGGACAATTCTTTAACTCTCGGCTGATGTCCAAAGCGCATCTAACGGGAGCTTCCGGATCGCCAAAAAACACCAGGGCCAAGCCATCACCGGTGGGCAAACGAATGAGCTGTTTGGCCCGTTGTGCCCTACAAAAATCATCGGTCTTGCCGACGATGTCCTGCAACACCTCGAGACAGGCTGGTTGCTCGTCCATCAACATTTTCGAATAACCGACAATATCCATGAAGAGCACGTGCGCGGTTTCCGGCGCATGCACTGCTGTTTGGTGTTCGACGACAGAGGTCCGATTCTCGTGGTGGGTTCGTAGTGCAGTTTGCTCGTCGTCTTTTAGCAGCGCACTGGACAACAGGTCGGCAAAGTCGACCGCGCGTTGATAACGATTCTTCGGATCAAACGAAAGTGCCTTGAGCAAAACCTTTTGTGCCTCGAGCGGGAGCGCCGGCCGCAAATCCACCGGATTTACGCGAATACCCGATCGCTGCATTTCCAACAACTGGTAGGCGGACTCGGGATTTTCCGGGCGCCTTCCAGTCAGCATCTCGTAGGCTATCACTGCGAAACAATAGATGTCGCTTGCAGGCGAAAGCGGGCCGGCGCTCAACTGTTCGGGCGACATATAGGCAATCGTTCCCACCGCGCGACCATGCGCGGTAGTCGCGGATATAACGGAATTGCGAACCTTGGCGATGCCAAAGTCTATGACCTTCACCTGCTCTTCCCCGTCACCCAGCGTTTGCACCATGATGTTTTCAGGCTTTAAGTCGCGGTGCAGTATTCCCTTCTCGTGCGCGCTGGTGAGAGCACGACCCATCTGTCGAATGATATTTGCGGAGCGGGCGAAATTCATTCCCTCGGGTGTGATCAGAGACCGTAGATTGCAACCGTCGACATACTGCATGACGATATAGGGCTTGCCGTCGTTCAGATGACCGACGTCGAAGATGCCGACAATACTGGGATGGTCCACGCGCGCCAGCGCTTCCATTTCCTGCTGGAACTTTTTGACGCTCCATTCATTTTCTAGTTCACCATCATTGAGCGCCTTAAGCACCACCGGCCGCGACATCATTTTTTCGTCCGACGCCAGGTAGACCATGCCAAAGCCACCCTGCCCAAGTTTTTTCTTGACCAGGTAGCGACCATCAACTAATGAGCCAATGATCGTACTCACCCGGGTAGTACTTGATGCATCGAGAAGAGCTCTCTCTTTGGTTTCTGTTTCAGACAAAATATTTCATTCTCCGCGCGGGTCAAATTATTGGTCCGGCATTTATCCGTATCGCCAAGTCGCGCGTTAGCTCGGACGAATGGCCCTGGCAAGGCGCGCCACTTCAAATCGTTCAGCGCCGCCTTCGCGCATGTTGAAAACCCTGGGCCGCTGAACGCGTTGTTCGTCGGCGTCCACTTCCTCCAATTGTTTTCCCGTCTGCTTTTTTCCGCCGCCAATTCTGGGTACGCGCTCGGTCGCGTAATCGAACCATTCTTTTAAGAACACCTGGCCATCCTTATCCTCATCCGCCGCCCCCGATTTGATTCCCTCTTCAACGAGCGCGTAAGCCAGGTAACTATGCTTCAAGCCTGCAGATTCAAATGCGACTTCGTCACTCTGCGACGCTGTCAAAATGTACATCCCTTTTTCATATGCTAATTGAGCTAAACCGCGAGCGTTCATTGGTCCGCGCCGCTCGTCCTCGGCTTTCAACGCTTGACCCGAATTGCACGCGTCGATAATCAGCAGCAGTTGGTCCACATCTACACTCTTCAACGCTTCTTCGAGTTCCAGGTCAGAAATGCTGTGGGCCAGGATATTTGCCAACCCGGCACTATCAAGCATGGATCGCTGTCCCTCGTACCCCAGGTCATGAGGAATCAAATAAAACCGGTCATCCTGAGCGGTGCCGTGTCCGGAGAAGTAAAAGATCACAGCGTCCTCAGGCTGAGCAGCCTTCAGCTTGGAGAGTGCACCAGGCGAATCTTTGGGCAGCGATGCTGGTGCCTTGCCTGCTAATACGTTCAAAGCCAGCAAAATATTTTCTTTGGTGGCCTGTTCATTGATCAGTGGCACTACTTCAACCGGGCTGTACCGCTGCAGGAGTTCCTGCTGACTCTTTAACTGCGTCCCTATTTCGGTAGCATCCGCGACGCTGTAGTTCAGATTATATTGAGAGTTGGCGTAGCTACCCACTCCCACAACAATCAGATAAGCAGTGCCGGTGCGGCGGAGTGATTCGGCTCCATTTAACGTCAGGACAGCATCCGCTGACTTTACGTTATCGCGATTAAAAGCATAGGCACGGAACTCATTTGCCCCGGCCACAACCGTCACTGTGGTTTCCAGCGTCCGTTTTGAACTTCCCTTAAGCACGTCTCCCGACCAGCTTTGGACCAGCAAGCCGTTTCTAAACAGGCGCAGGTCACGGGCGCCACTTGCTTCGCTATACTCGCCGTCCGCAGGCGCTTCATTGATGTTCAACCGCAAACGCAGTTGACGTTCAGCGACAGTACCTGCTGGCGGGTTTTGTTCCTCGGCTTCGAGCTGTATCTCTGGCTGTCGCCTGTCCTTCTTAACAATATCGTGTTTCGCTGTCGGGTTTTTGCCTCCCAAAATATCAGCGAGCAAACCGGGATAATAGAACTCGTTGAAGAACGATTCGACGGGTGCGACTTTAAAAGTGCTTTGCGCGAAACGCCACAAGAGAAATTTCCACGCTGCGTGCGAGCCATCGAATAAGCCGCCGGGTGTCGCTACCAACCAATCATCACTCAGCGGCATGGATATAAGTACGGCAGCTAAATTTCCCGAGTCAGCGTTCCAAAGCATCATGCTGCCATCGCCACTGGCCGAGATCAGCGCTCGCGAGTCAGAACTGAAGGCGAGACTATTCACTTCGCCCGAACCTCCAACCAATGTTCGGGCTGCCGCGCCAGTGTTCGCATGCCAGAGCTTCACGGTTTGGTCCATACCGCCGGAAGCTAGCCAACGGCCGTCCGGACTAAATGCAAGCGTGAAGATTTCTCCCGCATGGCCCACCAATTCCTGCTTTTCTCCGGTCGCCATCGTCAGAAGAGTAATCTTATGATCCGCGGTTCCTGCCGCCAGGATTTTTCCGTCAGGGCTGAAAGCTATAGCGTTTACCTGATCGCCAAGCTCCACCAGAGTTTTGGGCAGTCCGGTAACAAGATCCCAGAGCCTAATAGTCTTATCGGTGCTTGCAGATGCAAGAAACGATGAATTGGGCACAAAAGCCAGGCTTGTTATCTCTCCAGTGTGTCCACCAAGGTTGCGCGATTGCGTGGCACCGAGGTCAGACACGTGAATGGTCCCAGCAGTTCCGGCCGCCACGACCCACTTCTGGTCGGGACTAAAAGCAATGGCGTCAATACGTTCCTGTTTGAAACTCTGACTATTAATTTCGACACCTTTGTTCAGATCCCACAGCTTTAGTTCACCACTGTTGCTGCCTGAAGCTAGCAATCGACTATCAGGACTAAAAGCAACAGCCTTGACCCAGCCAGTGTGGCCGGAAAGTTTAGGCATCTCTCGCCCAGTGGCCGTTTGCCAAATTCGGATGGAGCGGTCATTCGCTCCCGAAGCAAGCCACCTTCCATCATTACTAAAGGCCAGTGATAAAGAGCTGACCGAGTGGCTTTCAAGTGTCTTGACCACCTTTCCAGTGCTTGCGTTGCGTAACTGGACAATGCGGCTGCCATCGCTCGTAGCAAGCAGTTGTCCATTCACAGCAGCAGTGGCGAACAAAAGTTCTTCACCCGGCGTTCCAAACTTCGCGACGCGTTTTTCCGTACCGGCTACAAAGTCCCAGAACACAATCGTTCCGTCAGCACTCGTGGCCAGGAGTTCGCTTTGCGCACCAAAAGCCAGCGCCAGAATCGCGTTGGACCCTTCCTTCAGCGAACGGAGTTCACGGCCCCTCGTGGCGTCCCAATGAAAAATCGTTCCGTCGGCGGTGGCGTAAAATAGATGTTCGCTATCGGGACTAAACGAGAGCGCGGTTATCTTGAAGTTTTGTTTTTTGAGGCTGCGCGATAAATTCCAGGCGGCAGTGGCCCAAAGATTTGTTTCACCAGCGGTACTTGCCGAAGCTAACGTCTTTCCATCCGGGCTAAAGCTGAGTGCCGTCACAGCGGCAGCATGCGCATTGAGCGTTCGCACCTCGGCGCCTGATGTTACATCCCAAACCTTTACGGCTTTATCGCTGCTTCCTGAAACGAGCCAGCGGTCGTCGGGACTAAACGCCAGGACATCCACCGAACTGCTGTGGCCGCTCAGGGTAAACACTTCGCGGCCCGAAGAAACATCCCAGAGCTTAATAGTGTGATCGTTGCTGCCCGAAGCCAGCAGCAGTCCGCGATGACTGACGGCCAGTGCCTTAATCCAATTCGTGTGACCAATCAAGGCGCGAAGTTCACGGCTCGAGCCGGTGTCCCACAACCTAATTGTGTTGTCTGCGCTGCCGGTGGCCAGCCAGCGATTGTCCGGGGCGAACACACCGCAGTTCACTCGTGAGCTGTGTCCGGTTTGCACTACCAGCTCCGGCGGCAACGTATTCGGGCCGGCAGCTTGTGAAGGCGATTGTGCGGGCAGGTAGCAACACAACGCTAAAGCAATGGTTAACAAAGAATGAAAGCGCCGCAATTTATGTCTCTGAGGCTCGATAGCACCGGTACTTTGCTGGTTAATGGTCGTTAAGTCATACCCCTTTCAGAGAGTGTCGTCCTTACGGCCCGAATCTGGTCCGGTATTCAATTGACGAGATGAAGGCTTTAACCATCTCGGCGTCAGTGTAGTTACCGTACTGATTCAATTTGCCCAACCAGAAGTTGAATCCATCGTAGTTTGTATCTGGCAGATCATTTGGATTTCTCCGCAGGTACCCAAAGTATTGCGCGAGAACAAAGGCGCGATTGAATTCGCGCGCATAGAGTGTCCGGTTCTCGACTACGCGACGAAGCGCTCGCCCGCGCGCACCCGTAGGATTGTTGAATTCGTCGATCGCCGCCTGCCGCTCGGCTGCGCTTGGCAAAATCTTGGCGTGGGCATATAGCGCATCTACATATTGCGTCGGTGTCAGTGTCGAAGGGTAAAGCGCCGTAAACTCTGCGCGCGCGGCAAACTTATCTGCATAGGCCGCCTTGTTGCTTTCCAATTGCGTATCCCATCCTGGCGTGCCTACGACTACACCGCGTCCAATTGTTTGGGTGTCGCGAATGAACTCAACATAGCGCGGCAGACCGTTGGTTCTGTCCAGGGCCGCATTGTAAAAACGGTAAACCAGGTAGCCTGTTTCCTGAAACTCAATGGAGAGGAAGAAAGCAGCCGAGACATTCACCCGTCTGACGTCGATGCACGCCGCGTCTGTTTTGCACGAGGTGATCTGATCGGCCCAATACGCGAGACCTGGAGCATCAGGCTCCCGATTTAGAAAATCGTAATAGTGTTCGCGCACATAAAAGAGCGCATCGGGATTATCGACCGGATTCGATGTCGGAGGCGTTGTGTCATTGTCTAAGATGGTCAACGCCGTGCGACCCGGACTATTCAGGCCGGCCCCGGATGAGTCTGTCAAATTCAAATAGAAAGTCTGATTCCCGTCGACCAGAGCGTTGTCGATTATCAGTACTCTAATGGACTTGGTCGTTTCCCCAGGCGCAAATGCGATACTACCCGTGGCTAGTATGAACTTCGAGCTTTGATGTGCAGAATCATCAAAACTCAAGTATTCAACAGCCGCCGGAGATGACGTGCTGCCACTGCGCGTTACTGTCAGCAAGGCGCTGCCCTGGCCTTCGTTAACGCTAGCGCTTGGCGCGCTGAATTGCACTGTGTTGGTTACAAGTTGAAAATTATCAAAGACTGCCTGGCCCGGATCCGTGGCGCTGGTAGTTCCTGCGCTCAACTCTGTGGTCAGAGCAGAGACACCTTTTTCGAGGGGTATCTCTTTCTGGACCAGGAAGTCAACATTGTTCGGGCTCGTTTCGAAAGCGATCGAGTTGTTTGGCGGCTGGTGACGGAAACGCATGAAGCGGTGCTGCACTGGATCATACGGGATGCTGACCGAGGTTAATTGTCCGCCGGCTTTGACTTGGAAAATCAACTGGGCCACGTCCAGCTTTTCCACTCCCTTTTTAGGGGCGCCCGGCGCCCCGCCGCCGCCGCGTACAACGAACCGGGCAAAGTTTTCCAGGTCACTGCCGATGGCAAAAATGGTATCAGCGCCGTTGCTAGCTGTCTGAGCCACCTCGACCGTTGCCGTCGCATTGTTAAAATCAAACGAGTTGACGGAAACATACCCGTTGTAATGCAATCCGTCCGTTTGACTTCGAGGCGTAATGATCAGCTGCCCATTCTGTTGCACAACGGGCACCTGTGGATCAAACGCACCGAGCGGCTGCGTCTGAGTTCCGAGGTTCCACTTCGTAGGATCCCGTTGCGCCCCGCCGAAGTTATCTGCCAGAGTAGGCGTGGGTGCGGGAATTACTGCCGGCAACACTGAGAAGTTCGCGATTTGATTTCCGACGAGATTACTAATGTCAGTTTTCGCCGGGTTGAATCCAAACGCTGAACTGATCGGCGAGACAGAATAATTACCGCCCGGCGCTAAGTTGCCGAAGACGTAGTTGCCGTTCGCGTCAGTCTGGGTAACGCGCGTCAATGTGCCCGCCAGCGCCATCGTGATAGGTAGCCCGGTGGTGTTGCCGTTCACCTTGCCGCTGATGCTGTAGTGCTGCCATGAAGGATCAAAGCGGTTCAGGTTAGCCCCCGTTATTTGCGCCAATCCAGTACCATCGGCATTTATTACAAATAACTCCGAGATAAAACCATTCAACAAAGTAGCGGCAAAAGCAATCTTCTTTCCGTCCGGTGACCAGGTGGGCTTTCCGGTGTCCTCAATTTCAAAGAATGGACTAATTCGTGTCTGGCCGGTGCCATCGGCGTTCATAACATAGAGGGCGCCACCAATGTTATCTCCGCCGCGGAAGTATGCGATCTTGGAACCGTCCGGCGAATAAACCGGCCTCGTTTCACCTTCGGCGTCGTTTGCTAGAACTCGTTCATTCGTGCCATCTGGATCAATTGCATAGATATTGGCTTGCTCTTCAGCACCGCTGCAATCACCTGACGGACCCCGGGCAAATGCGATGGTAGAGCCGCCCGGCGACCAGTCGGAAAAACCGTCGACAACAAAATTATTTGTGAGCTTTCTTCGGTTGGCGCCGTTCGCATCCATCACTAACACTTCGGGTGGAGTGTCACTGCCGCTGCATTCGCCATAAGTAAAAGTGAACTGCGTTGCATCGGGAGACCAACTGGGGATCACATCATCCAACGGAGCGGTAGTAATTCTGGTCAGTCCGGTGCCGTCGGCATTCATTACGAAAATGTCCGAGCTCGTATTCCCTGAGTCTTCTCTGGTGAATGCCAATCTAGATCCGTCCGGCGCCCAGGTCGGCCACTCATCAAAGGTATTGCTGGTGGTGATAGCTTGCTCGCCGGTGCCATCGGCGTTCATAACCGAAATCCCGTTGACGCCAAGATTGTCGGATCTGCCAAACGCGATCTTGCCTATCAATCCGGTGACTGGCGCCGCCACATAATTTATCGTTTGGTTTCCAGCGAGATTGTTGACCGTCGGATTCTGCGGCGTGAAAGACAGCACAGGCTTCGAAGGCAGGAACGAGTAGTTGCCACCAGACTGTAAGTTCGGAATCGAGTAGTTGCCATTAACATCGGTTTGCACATTCAGAGCTCGCGAGCCACGCAGCGGAGTGACTAAAACGGAAATCAATACGTTGGCAACACCGGCGTTGCCGGCATCAGCCACTTGCCCGCTGACAGTAAAGAATGTAGTTGAGGCGGTAGTGAAGTCGGCGCCGGATTGATCTGCGCTCAAACCATTGAACGTTCGATTGACGGGATTAAAAGTGAACCCCGTTTTAGACGGAGTTACGGTGTAGTTACCAGTCAACAGATCCTGAAAACTGTAGTTTCCGTTGGCATCCGTGACCGTAGTCGCGTTAGCAGTTCCGCTGAGCGTCACGGCTACATCAAATACTCCAAGACCGGGTACAGTCGAACTCGTAATCTGACCTTGAATGTCAAAGACCTGCGTGCCGGTGAAATTTGCCGTCTGATCAGAATTCAAGCCTACAAAGGTTTGCGTGGCCGGCGTAAAAATATAATGCCCATTGGCTCCGTATTTGCCGGGCGTCACAGTGTAGTTACCGAACGGCAAGCTGACGAGCGAGTAATATCCCTGACTGTCGCTTGCGACTTCGCGGAAAAATCCCTGAGTATTCGAGATGCCAACGTAGACGCCGGCGATGGGAGCGTTCCCGGCAGTTGTCAGCCGGCCGCTAATACTGTTTGACGGTGTAGCCGCGTCGACCTTGGCGACATAAGTGGCGTTCGAATTACCGGAGCTGAACCCATTCGCATACCCAAAGGCCGGGTAAGTAGATTCATCGGACGTCGTTCCCAGCAGATAGGCGTTACCTATTGGGTCGATTGCAATTGTGTTCAGAGGAATAACAGCTCCGTCGGGTTCAAAGCCTGAACCGCCGAGGTAACTGGAATAAACCAGAGCGGTCGCCGAAGGATTTACTTTCGCGATGAACGCATCATCAGTGACGGCTGCCGGACTGCCGCCGAGCTTACTCTGGAATGTTCCTGGCGTGACGGGAAAGTCGGTTGAGTACGTAGCGCCCGCCACGTAAGCGTTGCCGCTGGCGTCGACCGCTACGCCGTAATTATCTTCGTGACTGGTTCCGCCGAGCAGCGTCGAATAAATGCGCGATGAACCGTTGGGATTAAACTTTGTAAGGAAAATATCGCTGTCACCTTTGCTGACTGTTTGCACCACACCCGCAGTCAAAGGAAAACCGGAACCCTGGGTAAAACCGGAAACATAAGCACTGCCACTCGAATCAACAGCAATGCCATAACCATAGTCAACCCGTCCCCCGCCGAGGTAAGTCGAGTAAGTCAACGCTGTACCGCTATCGTTGATCTTCGCTACGAATGCGTCTGTATCGCCTAACGTCCCGGCATAGACGGTGTTGGCATTTAATGGGTCCAGGGCCAACGACCAGACAGTACTGAAATTGCCAAAACCATTTCTGATTGCCGTCCAATTGGCGCCGCCGTCAGTAGACTTGAAAACGGTCGTCAAACTGACAACGCCGTTGAAAAGGAAGACTCCCCTCACGCCGGCATATATGGTACCCGTAGCGCTGGGGTTTATCACCAGAGTGCGGATCGCCGGGTTTGACCGAAAGCTGCCATCAGAATTCGGCTGCAACAGTCCGTTGTTCATGACAACCCAGCTAGTGCCGCTATTAGTCGTCTTATAGACGCCTGCTTGAGTGGCTGCGTAAATCGTTGCCGGGTTCGTCGGATCGATAGCCAGCGTGTTGATAATTCTGCTGTTGGCAGTCGTCAAACCGTTATTGATAACCGTCCAGTTTGCACCGCCATTAGTGCTCTTGGAAACGGACTGGAGCGTGCCTGCATAAACTGTCTGGGGGTTGGTAGGATCAATAACGACCGTGTTGACGTTCGTGCCGCCCAGGCCGCTATTCATCAAACTCCAATTCGCCCCGCCATCGGTCGTCTTAAAGACGCCGCCATTACATGCCGCGTAAACCGTGTTAGGCGCACTGGCCAATGACGCCAGACCGTTCACATTAGGTGGCGTTAGCACCCCGCCGCTGCCCGCAAAGGCGAGGCCATTGTTTATCTCCGTCCAACTGTTGCCGCTGTTTGTGCTCTTGAAAATGCCGCTGCCGCCACCGGCATAAATCGTCGCCGGCGCGCTTGAGTTAATCAGCAAAGCGCGAATCGAACTACGTGGTCCAACTCCAACGGGGACCTGCGTCCAGGTGTTGCTGCCATCGGTACTCTTGTAAACGCCGCCGCCAGTGCCGGCATACATCGTGGTAGGAGTTGCCGGATCAACGGCGATGGCATACACAAAGCTTTCATTCATTCCCGTCCGACGCAGGACGTAACTACCACCAGCGTCAGTGCTGCGAAAGAAGCCGCGGTCCAAACCGCCCGCAGCTTGCAAACCGTTGACTTGGGGAAAATCCAATGAAGAGGTTTGGCCAGTTGCATACGCGTTGCCAGAACCATCCACTGCTATGCTAAGTCCCAAATCGCCGCCCCCGCCGCCAAGATATGTCAAATAACCCAGAGCACCCGTACTCGTCAGTTTTGCAATGAAGCTGTCGCTCCCACCTCCTGAGTTTGCGCGAACTGCGCCGGGGGTGGTCGCCAGGTTGGTCGAGAATGTCTGGCCAAGCACATAGGCGTTGCCTGAGCCATCGACTGCAATGCTATCCCCGTCGTCGTAATCATTACCGCCAAGGAACGTAGAATAGAGGAGCGCACTACCGCCAGGATTTAACTTGGCGATGAAAGCATCAGTTGCGCTGTTGCGCGTTGGCTGAATAGCGCCCGCAGTGGTGGGAAAATTACCTGAGGCGCGGCCCGTAACATAGGCGTTCCCCGCGGAGTCAACGGCAATTCCGAAGCCTGAGTCATCGCCATTGCCGCCAAGGAAAGTTGAATAGACCGCTCCGTTTCCTTCCTCGTCGAGCTTGGTAACGAATACGTCGGATCCGCCGCCGCTAATAGTCTGGTAAGCGCCGCCGGTTGGCGGCAGTTCAAAATTTCCCTGCTGAACGTCGATAACAACGCTGCCAGTGATATAAGCAGAGCCGTTCGCATCGACTGCGATGCTGTAACCGTTGCCGCTTGAATTCACCAACGAAGAATAGCTCAAGGTAGGATCAATAATCAGCGGCCGTTTCCGATCATAGCTGGATACACGAAAGCCGACCTTGCCGTTGCCGCGCATGAAGTAGCCGGCGTCGATCAGTTTCCGTCCGCCACTGTCTTCCTGGTACACGATGGGCTTTTGTTGTTTGAGTTCACCAGCATCAGTCTTCAGCAAAAGATTGCCTTCACGATCTACGTGCGAGTCATTCACTCCTTCATACTTGAGGGAGACAACACGGGGATCGGTTCCGGGAGCAACAACCAGGTCATATTCCAATTGCCGGCGGGTCCCATAATAAACAACATCAACGCCGGGATAGGCATTGCGATAGGCGACTTTACTGTACGTCGGGATGTTGGTGAGCCATTTGGATGAATCACTGCCGAACAGGTAGTTAACTTTCCCCGGCAATGCCTCAACACCGTCTACTTTGCTGGCGGTGCTGGCGCCATCGAAACGCATTTTGACTATCGTAGGAGTTTTAGCCGTCGCGAGGTTCTCTGTTTCGCGCGCACGTTCGCCGCTATTCTGATGACCATCTGGTCCAATTCGCGCATCGTCGGATTCGTCAGTTGCGACTCTTTGGTTTCGCGGCTGCGGTTGAAGAGCAAGGACTGCTTCGCCGGGCGTGAGGAAAATATTGTAACCGGGCCCGTGCGCGACGTAGTTCACGCCAGACCCAGTTTGGCCGCGGTTTACTTCGAAACTGAGCGGTAAGTTTCCGTAGGTCTTATTTAACCTGGCGGCGGCTACACTGTTAGCCTTAGTGCCACTCGAATTATCTGTTTTATCGCGACCGCGGCTGCTTTGCTTTGCGGTGTAACCGGTGAACGTGGCCCAACTGGTCAAACAAGCCAAGCCGATGGTTAGGACGATTAGGTGTGCGAATGAAAACCTTGCGAGGCGGCGGGGGAAACCCATGTTTTCTGCATCCTTCCGTTTGGGGTTCTGGGGCCCAGATTCAAAAGGGGTGTAGGTGTGCGCAATCTTTGCTGCGCCGGTAAATTGCTGCTCATACAATAATGACAATCATGTACAAAGTATTTCAGGCGGAAGATAATGACGCGGCTTGCTAGACGACGTAAGTGCAGTTCGCTCGACGGATAGCTAAGGACTCTTTGGTTTGGCGCGCACATTTTATCCAGCCGCACAAGGATGTCAACATTTTTTCGGGCCAGTCCGTAGGCAATCGGAAACGCAACAACAAATCCAGTTCATGATGCCGGCGCTTTCTAACTCTGCTCGGCAACGATTTCCATGAAAACTACAGGCAGTAAAAAGATCAGGCCCCGGGGACAATCACCGCACCTTGGTCCCAAGACGGCCCGTCTCAATCAAATCTTTTCCTTATCCATGGGAAAGACGCTGTTGGTTATAGGTCTGCTTTGCTTAGGCGGTCTTTTTGTTCGGCTTTATAACCTGAACGGCCAGAGTCTGGAATGCGAAGAACTCTATACAATTCCCGCCGCGACTGGTCATCAATACGTTTACGTTTCAAGCGACGCTGGTGCTGACCAAGGCACTGCTCCCAACAGCATCGCAGACTACCGGCGACTCCTTATTACCGAGAGCGGCAAGGGCTTGACGGATGTTAACGGCGTGCTCAGGAAGAACGTCCACATGCCGCTTTACTTTTATCTAATGCACTACTGGTTAAGACTGTTTGGAACTTCTGAGTGGGTTCTGCGATTCCCTTCAGTGGTCTTCGGCGTTATCGCCGTGGCACTGATCTTTTTGCTCGGCAGCGAATTGTTAAACCCGCTGGTCGGGTTTGCTAGCGCGCTGTTGATGGCGTTCATGCCCGAACAAATTCACTATTCACAGCAGGCCCGAATGTATCCACTGCTCGCGTTGATTGCTATCAGCTCGACTTATGCGATCACCCTGACGCGAAAATATCCCTCGTCGAGGCTCCCGTACATCCTCTTTGCGGTTTTATCCGTGGCCGGACTTTACACTCATTATGAATACGTTTTCCTGCTCGCCGCGCAGAGCATTCATATCTGGCTAGCATCAACGCCTGGACGAAGAAACAAGTTTTCCTGGTTAGTGACGCAGGCTGCCGTGGTTGCAGCTTTCTTGCCGTGGCTCGTAATCGGGCTTGCTCAACGGCAATCATCTCGCGAGATTATTGCGTGGGTTCGAGGACCACTCTCGCCGAGTATAATAATCGCTGAGATTGCTTCAAAGATGACGCGCCTGATTTCGGTGCCGGAAGCTCCTGTGGGCTGGTTAAGTGTTTTCGTTGCCTATGGTCTTTTTGCGTGCGGCTTGATTTCACTGCGCAGTCGCCGGCCAACGCTTTTGCTGCTCGTTCTGTGGATTCTTTTTCCGCTCGGCGGGATCGTGCTGCTGGATTACGTGTTGGGTACTCGAGCTATCGGCATCATGCGGTATTGGCTAATTGTAGCGCCGGCAATTTATCTGCTGATGGCGGTGGGCCTGAACAACATTCATAATAGAGGCGCGCAGATTCTTTTGCTCACCGTAATCGGCGGCTTCCTATTTTCAACTGCCCTGCTGACCGCGCGCGGTGAGCTGCGACCAAAACCTGATCGGCATAAAGAGATGGCCCAGTTTATTGATTCGCAAGTTGCCAATACCAGTCGCGAAACAGTCCTCAGCGAGGGCGTTAACTCCATTCCCCTGGCGCTCGCCTATTACGGAAAAAGCGACGCGCACGTGCTTCGCTACAAGCGGGTTGCAGATGAGCTTGGCAAACAAAGTCTCGGCGAGCTGATAGGACAGGGTCAGAACGTTTGGCTCCTATCGTCCCAACCAGGTCGTGCCGCAAAACTGCTTGAAGAAAACGGGTACCAACTAACTGGAAGGCAAATGCTGTATGGACACATCTTGCTGTCGCATTACACTGCACATCCCGGAGCGGTAATACCGCCTAAGTAGCCCTGCCTTGTTATCGCTTCGTGAGTTTGGTTATCGCTTCGTGAGCCTCACCAAAAGCCTGGGCGCCCTAAAGGCGAAGGTGCAATCAGATTGCGGGCCAAGCGGTGCTAGAACAAATATTTCAACCCAATCTGTACTCGCCGGCCAGGTGTGACTGTGTTGATCGCCTTGCCAAATCCGGGCGCCTCGAGGAAACGAACTGGGACACCAAAGTTTGCGCGGTTGATGAAATTGAAAATATCAACCCGCAAGGTCACTTTGTGACTGTTATCAATTGCAAAGTTCTTGATGACGGCCAAATTCAAGTCGAGCACGTTGCCGGCGCGGAAACTATTACGGTCGATACTACCGTCCTGACCGACGGCCGCGAGCATGCTTGCCGGGTTGCTGGTGGTCAGTTGAAGCGGTTGCTGGCGGTTGTTAGTGACCGTTATGCCGCTGGTGTTATTAAGACGATCGGTCAGGTTGCCATCGAGATTAACGTCAAAGATGGTGTTGACCGTAAAAGGTTGTCCCGTTTGAAACTGGCCGGTGCTCGCAATTTGTAATCCACCTGCGAGCGTGCGAAATGCGCCGCTGCGATCCGCGAAGCGCCCAAACGTATAAATGAAGTTGTAGGCAAAGCGATGACGAGCATCGAAGTTCGCTGGTCCGCGCTCAGCCTCGAGATCAAAACTGTCTTGCGGCAAAGCTGATGCCCCTGCCATATCGAATATGTCGGACACCTCGTCAGTTGTTTTCGAAAGAGTGTACGCAAGTTGATATTGCAGGCCGTGTGCAAAGCGGCCGCGAGCTTGCAACTGCAGCGCGTCGTAACGCGAGTTTGCAGTAGATTCAAAACGTGTGACGGCCCCGACAGTACTTACCGGCCGGCCACCGGCGATGTTGCCCTGCGGCGTGATGCGCGCGCCGGGTGGCAACGCAAGTCCGAAAAACATTGGGTCGGCGCTCAACAGCGTGCTGAAGGCAAGCGGCGTCAGCAGCGCATTGGTGCCCAGGTTTGGCGTCGTAAAGCGAAGCAGCTTGCGACCGAGGGTGCCAATGTAAGAGGTCGATACGACAAAGTTGCGGCCAATCTGTTGCTCCCAGGTGAAACTGAAATGATGGGCCATCGGCATTTCTAGTTTTTGCGCCGGCAGCGTAACCCCAAATCCACTTAACGCCGGTACCGGCCCGCCACCAACAAGATTTACGATGCCGGCGATCTGAGCAAAACTGAGCGCCGGGTTCAGCGTGTTGAGCGTGCCGGGTCTAACCAACCTTGTGCCAAAGAGTGTTGCTGACTGCGGATTAATAAATTCAAAGGGACAGCGATTAGCTAACTGACAAGAATCTCCAAAGGGACTAGTGCCGGGAACGAAGCGCAGGTTGGCAAAGCCGCCAGCCAAATCAATCGTCAAAAATGTCGGATAGACATTCCGCGACTGACTGGCCACTGCCCCCAGAATCTGATCATAAAACAGACCATACCCGCCGCGGAAGACAGTGGTGTGTTCCCGGCCGAACAAATGCGGTGAGTATGCGAGGCCCACGCGTGGGGCAAAATTATTCCGGTCGGGGTCATAAATGCGTGTGCGGTTGCCGATGAAGTTTCGCAAACCAGGCGCGAGGCTGAGGGAGGGATCATTGAAGGTGCTTTCAATACGGTGGTTCACTTCGCTAACCGGCGTGTTGTACTCGTAGCGCAAGCCGTAAGACAACGACAGCCGGGAACCGATGCGCCAACTATCCTGCCCGAAGAAATTGAGTTGGTAAAAACGCAGTCCAATTTCGGACTCACCTCCCGTCGCGAGGGTTTGCGAAAAACCGCTGGCGGCTGATGCTGCTGCAAACGTTTCGGGTCGAATGAAACGATTGGTGTATGCAAAGGCGCCTGCAGGCGTCAGCGCGACTTCGGGCGCTCCATTGAAAGTAATTAGCGAGCGCGCATTTCTGGGCAGCGCACTGTTTAGTTCGCTGCGCCGCGCATCAACTCCAAAAGTCGCGGTGTGACTACGCGCGCGGTATGTAAGCGTGTCAGCGGCTTGATAAGTATTGTTGACCCGGGTTTGCGGAAAATTAAATACATCCACACCAACGGGGCTAAAGCCTGCGATGTTGACCTGGCCCACCACGCCCAGGGCTGCTTCCGTACGCGGGGCCGAAGGAACAGAGGTGTAACGTACCGGCCCAACGTTCGGCCCAAAATCGATGTTGGTAATAGCTGTGGGCAGAGTTGAATTCAGGATCAAAGGCGCATTCAAGAGAAAGGGTGTGTTGGGAAGACTGTCGCTCGGTCTCAGAAAAGTGCGGTCGCGAAGCTCTTCAAAGTTTAATCGCGTCCGTCCATAGGAAAGTCGCACTTGGTTGAAGAGCGAATTGGTCGCCGCCGGGCTGCTAACGTTACCGTTGAGAAAGAACGAAAAGTTTTGGGTGCGAACGTTTGAGCGAAGGGAAGAAAAGATAGCGCCGTTGACAGCAGGAATGTCGCGCCAATCGTCCGTGAAGTTGTAACGAGCGGTGGCGGTTTGCTGCCGTTCCCTCACCTTGAAGTTGCCGTCAAACTTTCCGGAAAGCACCTTGCCTTGCGCACTCGCCGGCAACACCTGGGTGAAAGTGTTGGCCCCGAAGATTCCGTTTGGATTGTTTGGAAACGGGTAGAGACTAAAAATAGCATCCCCTTGCGATGTCGTGGGATACGCGAAGACCTGGTCAATCAGATTGCCGTTCGCATCTCGCCGGCCAAAAGGATCACGAGAAATTGCAGTGGCGCCGGTAGCAAAGACGCCGCGCTGCTCAATCGTCGGCACCGCAAAGCTCTCTTCTTTGGTGGCATTAACGAGCTGACCTTCGGCCGCAATAAAATAAAACATCCGATCAATTGCGAGCGGGCCGCCCAGCACCAGGCCACCTTGCCCGGCAGTGAATGAGTCTTCGCCTCCGCTTTGGTTTCTCACGCTGAGCGGTTGTCCATTCAGTAACACCGCTTGACCGCTAGCTGTCCGCAAGGGGGAAACAGCCGAGCCGTTTGTCGTGTCAAAAAAATTTCGCGCGTTCAGTTGACTGGAATTTAGTAAACCGTAGATGCTGCCGTGCGTTTCATTTCCTCCGGATTTGGATACTGCATTAACCTGCGCGCCAATGTTCCGCCCGAACTGGGCGGGAGCCAACAGGGTGATTACCTGATACTCCTGAATGGATTCGATTGGTTGTGGAACCAGGGCCAGGAATCCCTGGCGCCTCACTCCGATATCTTCATCGTTATTGTCGGAGCCATCGACGGTGAAGTTATTGGCTCGCGACCGCAAGCCGTTCGCTGAAAATTGCCCGGCCGATCCAACTCCAGCACCCACTCCGGGACCGGCAACGTCGCCGAGAGTTTGCGGTGGGGGTACGACGCCCGGAAGCAGGAGAGCGAGTTCGTCAAAGGTACGCGTGATAGTCGTACCGCCAAGTGGCAGCGACACCACCTCTTCTTCTGTAAACGATCCGCTCCGTCGACCATCGGTCCTGACGATCGTGGCTCGAATGTCAGTGTCCTCGACCGTCGTTGCCACTGCCGGCGCCGGCGGTGCTGTAGGAACGGCAACAACCGGATCGAGTGCGACCGGCACCGGAACCACCTCGCCCGTATAAGTGATGCGCAGGCGCTGTGGCACTTCCTTGGTTTGATATCCGGACATTGACACACGCACTGTGTAGACTCCCGGCAACAGCAGGCCCTGGTAGAACCGGCCCCGATAATCCGTGCGCAAACTGTAAACGAGACCAGTTTGCGGATTAACGATCTCCACGAGGGCGCCCTTGAGCGCCGCGCCGGTTTGACTATCGCTGACGACACCTTCGAACGCGCCGGTCACCGTGTCCTGGGCCACTACCGGGGTCGCTGTCCCCGCCAGGAACGCACTCAACATCAGGAGCAAGCCAAGTGAAAGCCACTTTTTTGTTTTCCGCTTATTTTGATTCATCTGATTCCAGTGGTCCGCCTTTAGTTTTTTGAACTGACGCTGGCCGCTAGCAATGAATGGCCCCATTGGCGCTTATCTTTCACATGTTGCACATGGCAAGAAATACAGTTTGGTTTGTCTTGAGCGATGATGATCCGATTTGTGCCGGGTTCCGTGCTGCCATTATGACATTTGCCGCAAGTCGTTCGCGGTGTGGCGCGATCGATGGGATTGAACGTTTTGTGGCAACTTGAACACGACAACTCTCCTTCGGCGTTACCGATCATGCCCGGCGCGGCCCGAACGCGCTGAACATGTAGCGAGTGAAACTGCTTACTGTGCCAGGCTTCGTCAGTATCAGTCGACAGTCGCGCAATCGCGATCTGTTTGCCGGCCCAATCATCAGCATCGAGTCCCTGCCAAATCCAATGTCCGTCCTTTGCGGGATAGCCAAACGTTCCGGCGTGCGGCGTTGAAACCTTGCGGCCGTTGTAGCTTTTCTTGTTCGCGTCGTTATGGCAATCGCTGCAGTTGGTGAGCGCCGCTTGGGCGGCCTTGAAATCAGCGCCGCGATGTTCGGCGTGACAGGACACACAGCCGATGCCCGCAGCGGCGTGTGCTGGAATAACTGTGGGAGCAAAAGCTTCGGCCGTATGACAAGACGAGCAATTCTTCTCCATATTGCCGGTGAGCGAATGGCAACCTCTACACGAATCTCCATTCGCGCGCGCGGCAATCGGCGGAAACATATCGAGTTTCGCCTTGGCATGCGCGTACGAAACAGGTGCGGGTGAATAAGCGCTCGCATACCAGTACGCAGCTGCAATTGAAAGCAAGCCAACTGCTATCGCGCCCCACGAAAACAATGATACGGGCCAACGTGAAAGTAGATCGCTGGTAGGCCGCCAATTGAACTGCGCCTTGCCGGTGCGTCGTTCGCTTTTGGGAAAGAGCGGCGACGGCTTGACCATCTTGCCGGCTTCGCGAATGCGCTTGTCCCAAAATATGTCCAGCGCTTTATCGCCGGGTAGTGGGGCAGCCCGCGACTTCGCTGGTGCTTTCTTGCCTTCGGCGGGTAATACGGCCGGCAAGAGTTTGGCGGTGCTCAATTCGGGACTGCTGGAATCCAGGGCTTCAACTTGCCGGCCGATTTCCAATGAAACCTTGATTACCAGCGCGTCATCAGCTTCATCAATCTCGAGAATAAACGGCCCGACTTCCAAAATATCGCCGGCTGCGAGTGCTTCATTTTCTTCGACAGCCCGGCCATTTAGTTTGACTGGATTCGACGGCCGCAGCGAAAACAAGTAGTAGTGTCCGCCCGCCACCTTGATACCGGCCTGAACTCGTGAGACAGCAGGATGATTTAGCAGCAACTCGCAATTCAGCAAGCGTCCAATCAGCAAACTATCGCCGATGATCGTGAGTGGATCCTGGACCAGGTCCTCGCGAATGATTACGAATTTATTTTCGCTGGGCATAGAATTCAGCGTCGCTACGCGTCAATCTGTTTCGGTATTCCGCCTATTGGGATACACACCGCGTCTAAGTCACTTCACTGCGAAATACACAACCTGAATGACATGGACCACCATCAACGCCAACATTATCGAGGTTGAGATCACATGCGGCGCAATCCAGACGCGCATGGCGCGGTGCAAATAGATCAATGCGTCAACCCGTCGCAAGGTGATGGCAGCCTCCAGAGCATTCAACAATAAGGTGCGTTCTTCCGGCGTTGCCATACGGGTGAGGCGCTCTTTAAATGGTTCCCGCGCTGCCGCCAAAAGAGTCGTTAATGGCTCACGCTTGAAAATTTGGCGCAACAGAAACGGAACGGTTAGGAAACTTTTGACAACGCGTTCTTCGATTTCTTCAAGCAGCCAGCCTTCGCTCTGCTTTGTCAGTTCAGCCAGCTCTTGCTGTAACTCCTCGCGCCTGCCAACCAGGTCTTCAATCAGTAACGGCTCTCCTTCAATACTGGTAAGAATACGAGGCGCGATGATGTACGAGGCAACACCGAAAAGTCCCGACACAATCACCGCATCAAACGCTATATAAAGAGCAGTAGTCAACCACCCGCCGGTGTGCGCGCCCGCATGAAGCAACAAGACAACCCCGGCAAATGCGCCGAGG
>DATAOU010000046.1:0-10872 GCA_036265575.1 Pyrinomonadaceae bacterium | reverse complement strand
ACTGGATCTGAATGCCCAAACCGCCGCCGCTGGCGGTTAGCTGAGTCAGACGTCAGAAAGCGCAGAAAGCCGTCTAGCCTCGAAATAAATAATCCAAGGCTGTGGGCTCAGCCTTGTCACGCTTAAAGGAGGGCGACGCGGAGCGATCTCATTAACACCGCGGCTTCAGCCCGATTACCAAACGGCCATCCAAATAGAAAACCGTAGCTCCTGACGAACAGCCTGCACCAAACAAGCGCGCGCGCTCAAATCCGCGGAGCGATCTCATTAACACCGCGGCTTTAGCCCGGTGATCAAGGTCGCCTCAGCGATCTGAAACCGTTTCAACGGTTTCACTCTTCGCGCCACTCCAATCCATATTTCTTCACGAACAATTCAAACTCTTCCGCAAAGCTCTTCTTTCGATGGTGCTCCTCCTGGCCCGAGATGTAAGCCGCGACTCGACGCACATCTGAGTGCGATACTGAAAAACCTCCATATCCCCGGCCCCAAGAGAACCTACCGCGCAACAGTTTCTGTTCGTTTATCCAATGCGACGATGCGCCTTTGAACAGTTGCACAACCTCCTCGATAGTTTTGTTGGTAGGAAGATCAATGAGGGCATGCACATGTTCGGGGTTTACGTAATTGATCTTCATGTAGATTCCCTTTTCCACCGAGTAATTCAATAAAAACCGCGACACTTTCGCGGCGGCAGGTTTGGTTAGTATTGGTTCACGATCGAGTGTGGCCCAAATCAAGTGGAGCCAACAGCGTGAGTAGGAATGTTTTGACATGGCCGGCTTTGTATCACGGCAGGATACAAGAGGCCATGACCAGCGAAGAGTAAACCGTTGAAACGGTTTACAGGATTCCTTGCATCGCCTGGCACCGGGCTGAAGCCGCGGTGTTAATGAAATCGCTCCGCGGGTTTGAGCGCGCGCTTGTTTGGTGCGGGCTGTTCGTTAGCAGCTAGACTCTCTATCTTGGATGGCCGTTTGATCGCTGAAGCCGCGGTGTTAATGAGATCGCTCCGCGTCGTCTTCCAACGACAGGTAACTCGCGGGTAACGGCAATTTCAAACGATGGAAATTGTTGGGCTCCCGGCACCTACACGAAGCGACAAGAGCTGAGTGCTACCGCGGTTGAATGCGAATGATGAAATTGCAGATCGCGATCTTCTGATCCGGCATCACTTCGGTGCGCTCTTCGCGTGGCAGTTCTTTACCGGCGACGGTGGTGGGGTTGCGGCCTTTGGAGACGAGCCAGTAGCGGCCATCGTTCTCGCGCGTGAGGATTGCATGCACGCGACTCACTTCCGGATCACCTTTCAATGGCAGGTCAACTGTAATCGTTCGCGAACCGCGACCGATTGTTACTTCAGCTTTTGTAATCGGCACAACTGCATCGCGCACGCCATCTTTCCAAATCTCAACGCTATAAAGTTCCTTAACGCGTGGCCGAACCACCGTCTGTTCGCTTTGTTCACCGGCGCCTTCAGTGTCGCCGGTAGTCCCGTCGGCGCGCTCTCGCACGGTGTCACCTAAGTTGACCCCAGCGGACGCGGGTTGCGAGGCAGACACTCGCGGTGTTACCTGGGTATGGCCGCTTTCGGTTTCATCCCAAACGCCTTGCACGCGAAACTGTCCCTTTTCCAAAGTGCCATCGACGCGCAACTCCACCGCAAATGATTTTGCGGCCAAGGCCGTGTGCCCGCTCAACTCGCGCGCGCGTTCCGAAAGCACATGATACAAACCCTGCTCGAGGCCGCGACGCTTGTCGCCCTGCCAGTCTTTATCGTCCTCGTTGCTGAGGTAGACGATGTATTCGCGCGGAATGTAGGTTGGGCCACCCGGTGGCGTAAACATCTCGCGCTGCATGACAGCTTCAACTTCACGCGCGATCTTGACGAGGAATTCTTCCCAGATCCGGCGTGGTTTCGCATGTTCATCGGCGGACTCGACCAGGTCCTCGCCCGTCTCGCCGTCGATCCATTTTCTGATTGATTCTATTAGGCCCATTTTTTCGTGTATCGTAAATCGTGAATCGTAAATAGTTGTTTTGTGGAACTTTGAGCTTTGTTCTCTGTGTTTTGTCGCTTTCGACTAAATGTGGACTTTAGGAACAAGCCGAACCAAGCAAAGTTCAAAGTACAAAGCACAAAGTACAGAAACCGAGTTCAAAAGTTTTAATCAAACTTAACAAACTTCTTATTTATCCAGCCGCGATCCGAGGTGAACGGACTGGCCTTTGGCCTTCCGTGTTGCAGTACCTGAACCTCATACCAATTGTCTGTCGTGGACAGGATTTTAACGCGTGAACCGTTTTCTGCAACTCCCACCGGCGGATTTGCCAAGCTTGCATCTGACCGCAAATTTACATCCGTTGTTGTAACACCTTCGCGGCCAATTACAAAAAGGTCGCCCATCGCCGGCAAATTAATAAACGGGTTCCAGTGGGACGTAACGTACTTGTGCGTCGCCAGCAGCATGATTGAGAAGGCTGCGATCAAGACTGCGGCGACGATATACGCGCGCTTGCGCTGAGTCGCTACCGGCCGGCGTGCGGGCACAGCCTTCTTCGGTCGCAATGAAGGCGCTCCGGACTCCACCGCAACGCGATCGCGGCGGCCGAGCTTTTTGTTCGCCTGCACTTCGGCAACCGGCACAACAATCTTTGGACGCCGCTGAGCTTCAGCAAAAGCCAGAGCGGCCGGCGAAGTCACGGGTACAAAGTGGGCTTGCGGCGCTGCCTTAGGAAATTGCTCCGGTTCGACTGAAAGGTCCGCGCTGGGTTTGCGGCGCGCTTCAGCGTTAACCTCGCTCAATACTCTCGTCGGCGGCAGCGCCGCCTCGGCAAAGTCATCCCAAAACTCCTGCACCGTCTGGTAACGCTCGCGTGGTCGCGTTTGCGTTGCCTTCTCAAGCACCCGCAGCACCGACTTTGACCAGAAGTGATTGCTGATGGACTCCGGCAGCTCGCGAATCGCATGTTGCGCAAACCGGCGCGGCGACTCACCAGCCAGGAGCGTATAGGTAGTTTTCGCCAGCGAATAAATGTCGGCGGCCGGCGTCAAGTGCTCTTTGTTGATAAGCAGTGCTCCGGTGTCCAGTTGGCCAGTATGGACCAGTGGGTTGTGTTCCGGAGCTGAATAGATGTTGGTGCCCACGCGCGTAATCGCGCCTTCAGTGGCTTCAAGGCGGGCCACGCCAAAGTCCGCAATCTTCACCACCTGGCGGTCCGCGGTTAACAGCAAATTGTGCGGCTTGATATCGCGATGAATGACCCCGCACTCATGCGCGTGCGCTAAACCGGAGCAGACTTGTTCGAGATAGAACAAGACCTTATCGATCGTCAATGCCTGTTGTCGCGCCAGCGCCGACATATCACCCCCCGACAGGTACTCGAGTACGATGTAATGAAAAGTTGTGCCGGTAAGATCGATGGCCGTGCCATGGCCCAGGCGGCTAATGATATTTGGATGGCGCACGCGATCAAGCGCGACTGCTTCGTTTTGAAAATTGGTAATCAGTGTGTGCTCGAGCTCAGCATCGGGCGCGTCCTGCAAAAACATGTTCAGGGCTTTGATGACAACTGTGGTGGGTCCGCCTTCAGGCGCGGCGTTGTCATGCGCCACATAGATCTCGGCATAGCTGCCCCGGCCAAGGCATTCAACGATGTCATAACGCCCATCGAGTCGGCTTTGTTGTAGCTTCAGTTCTGCCATCGTGCGCGCTTAGGTTCAGCCCTTATCTTTGATGCGGCGCGGGGAATTGAGGGCTAAGGGGTAGGCTGCGAAACTGCCGGAGACATTGTTGCCGAGGGCTTTTGCATGATTTCATCAAAATGTGTTTGCGCGGCGGGCTTATCCTTGTCTGACTTCAGTGCTGCCGCCGCCAATGCGAGCGTCGCCTCTTTTCGCAGCGTCACGTTCTCGGGCGAAGGATTGGTGGTGGCTTTAGCAATAGCCGCTTCGAACGCTTTAACCGCTTCGTCAGTGCTGCCAGTCAGCAGAGACGCCCGGCCGTAAAGATATAAGAATTCCGGCTCATTGGAATCCAGCGCGTTTTGAATTCCTTGTTTGCTTATCTCACTCTTAGCAGCTGTAGACAGCCAGGCCGCCGGATCGCGATCGACGTCGCGCCGTTCAGTTTCAAAGTTTGAATACGGTTGCGGTGTAGCCGCAGTTGCGGTGGGCGAGGGCTGCGCCGCGATTTGATTGTCCGCGTCGATAAAGGGGATCGGGCCCTTGTATTTCCTGCCGCCATAAAAGGCTGCGGCAACTGCACCCAGCACCAGCAGGAGCAGGATGAACCTGCCGAGGAAACCGCCACTCCGCGGTCGATCTACAATATTTACTGGAGCGTTTTCCATCGTTCGTTCGAGGTTAAGAGTTTCGGCGCCACGAGTTGCGACGCCAGGAAAAGCTTTCCGCGAAGCAGGCACAAATTCTGCGGGAGCAGTTTCGACGGTATCCATCTCCTGGGCGGCCGACAGAGTCGGGACCACGCTCGCTTCCGGTGTCAGCGTCTCGTCCATTTCGGCGCTGCGCGTGGCCGCTGAGATTGCAGTGCCCACGCGAACAACAACGGCAGTGAGATTATCTTCAGCCCCGCGTTCGTAGCAGCGCTCTTTAAGCGCGGCGCAGAGCGTAGGCAAATCTTCGTTCAGAATCATTAACTGGCGCAGCTCGTAATCGGGGATGTGTCTCGTGATGCCGTCGGTGCAAAGCAGAAATTGAGTGCCGTCTTCAACTTCCATCACCTTCATGTCAACTTCAACCCCGTCCTCGGCCCCGAGCGCGCGACTGATAATATTCTTACTGGGATGGTTGGCAGCCTGTTCCGCGGTCATGCGGCCGGCGCGCACCTCTTCTTCAACTACGGAATGGTCCTCAGTCTCACGCGACAGGTGGCCGTCAGGACTAAGACGATACAAACGCGAATCGCCGACGTGTCCAATCGTGGCAATGTTGTTCTTGATATGCAGCGCCACGATCGTGGTTGCCATCATGGCAAACTTGGCGTGCTCCTGGGCCATCTTATGAATGGACGCATTTGCGCGTTGAATCGCCAGCTCCATCAAGTCTTCGATGTCGGCGTTTTCGTCCTTATGGCGAAATGCTTCGTCTAGTACCTCGATTGCAGTTTGCGATGCGACTTCGCCGGCTTCCGCTCCACCTACGCCATCGGCCACCGAGAAGATGCCGCGCTCCGCGTCTGCCAAAAATGAGTCTTCATTGAGAGGACGTTTTTCGCTCAAGCCGCGATCGGTTACGGCCGAGGATTTAACAGTCAGCTCCGGCGCTGGATGATTGATGGGTTGGCTCATTCAACCGCCTCCAAGTTTAGTGGCGACGCAGGCACGCTGGGCGAGGGTTTGGCAAGCATCTGGTCGCGCGCGTTTCGATGGGAAAAAGCCATCAGCATCCCTAACATGGCGAAGCTGGTAACCAGGCTGAATCCTCCATGACTAACGAATGGCAGGGTTATTCCGGTCATGGGCAAGGCGCGTAAAATGCCGCCCACATTCACCAGGGCCTGAAATCCTATAAAGGCCGTTAGGCCAGCCGCGCAAAGCTTCGTAAACATATCACGCGCATCGAGCGAAGTACGAACTCCAGCAACCACCAAAATGATCACGGCCAGCAGGACGATTGCCCCGCCAGTCAATCCCAACTCCTCGCCAATAGCTGCGTAAACGTAATCTGAATCGGCGATTGGTATGACTTCGGGAAAACCAAGCCCCAGCCCGCGTCCGCTGCTTTTTCCGGAAGCAATGCCAAAAATCGCCTGGGCGGGTTGGAAAGCCAGCTTATCAAACCAGACGTCGGTGTTGACGATCTTTTGCATCGCCGGGCTTTGCTCTGCAAGTTCCTTGAGTTGCGGATCGCTGTTGACCGCTTCCTCATAATCTTTTTTCCACCAGGAAACTTCCGGCGATGGCGGATCGAACCCATCGAGCCACAAATGAAATCGCTGTTGAATGCGTGACGGCAGCATAGTTTGAACTGGCCGTGCGATCGTCGGCAGCAGTGGGACCTTTTCCTGCACGTCTCGCGGCAGCGCGCCAACGACGAGAATTCCAACGACCAACAGCAACGAACCGACAAACACGAGCAACTGCGGCCAGCGTCTGACGGCGACAAGATAAAGCGTCGTGTAAGCGCCGGTAAAGATCAACATCTGCCCAAAATCTTTAAGCGCAAAGAAGGGAACGAACGGCAACAGTCCCATCACAACCAAAGGAACCACATCGCGTGCGCGGGGAATGCCCCAGTAAGTCTCAGCCAGATCTTTGTAACGCGCCGTCAGAATTCCCGCGAAGCCAAGCAGGAAGGGAATTTTCGATGGTTCCCAGGGAGTCATGTTTCCCAGCGCCTTGCCGGCACTGGACGTGACCACTGCCGCCGCCAACGGCACCAGCGTCAGTAGCACGACAATAAAACTGTTTCGTTGCAACCAAAGCAGGAAGCCGTCACGCACGCAGAACATGTAGGCCAAGCCAAAGGCCAGGAAAGAGAAGAGGGGAATCCAGGTGTAGCTTGAGGTCAACGCGTCGCCGATGGAATAGTTTGCGGGACGCCGCGGCAACTGATTTATGTCGATGGAAGACGCGGGGGTGGCCGGTAATCCCATCATTTGTTTCTTAGCCGGGTCGTAGTTCTCGATGATGTATCGTGTGCGGAGAGCTTCCATCTTCTGGGCACGCGCGATTGATTTGTTACGGGCGTTGTATTCGGGATCGCTGTAGAGACGGTACTGAATCAGCATACCGACCGAGAAAAGCAGCACGGCCGTCGTAAATAGAATCCACTGGCCACTGTATTTATTCGCGCGCGCGAGCCAGACCACGATCGCGAACAGCGGCAAAAACATCAGCAAGTCACGCACAGCGCCGATGGTGGAGGTTTCGTAACCACGCAGCAGGCCGCCGCGGTGGACGGCCCAGTAACCCGCGATCTGGAAAACAAGCACCAGCAGGATAATTAAGAGATGTGACGATGCGCGATTTTTCATTTCATCAAATACCCTCTCCCTTTGGGAGGGGGAAGGGAGAGGGCCTGCAGTCGCTTAAAACCCTCTCCTCAACCCCTCCCAGAGGGAGGGGAGGTAAACCACATCACTGCGGTGGCGTTGCCGCCGCACGCGGCCGTCGTTGTTGCGCCGGTGCTTGCTGTCGAGCCGGGGTCGGATTGGCCGGTTGGCTTCTGCCCGAGCCAAAGTAGCCCAGGTCTTTTGCCTTCATCACCAAAGCCGCCGCGATCGGTGCAGCTGACTTCGATCCATACCCACCGCCTTCGACGATTACAGCGATTGCGAGCTGTGGCCGTTCGAGTGGTGCAATGCACAGGAACCAGGCATCAACTCGCGGGTGTTCTTCATCCATGATCGTCTCTTCGTATTCACGAATGATGTTGCCCTTGTTGTCTTTTTCCACCCGGTGACGTGTTTTCGGTTCACCGGTTTTCGGATCGTAGACCGGCACCGTTTTCTGGGCTGTTCCGGTCTTGCCACCAGTGTTGATGCCGGCCGCTTGCACCGGAGCGAAAACACCGCGCGCTGTTCCGCGCGCCCCGCCCGTAACCCGACCCATGATCCCGCGCATGGTTGCCGCCTGTTGCGGCGTCATTACTTGCTTAAACATTTCCGGCGGGCGATCGAATTCGATCTTTGGCTTCATTAAACGCCCGTCCATGTTTGCAATCGCAGCCGCAGCCAGCGCCATCTGGAATGGTGTCATTTGGCCCGCGTATCCCTGGCCATAACCCATCAAGGCGAGATCGTATTTCGTCACACCTTTACCGGTAACGATCGTGGCTTCGCGCGGGGCCAGCGCGCGCTTGACGGCGTCGCTGCTTGCGTTCCAAAGCTCAGGCTCTTTCCGTCCGCGCAACGCTTCGGTAGGCGTGTCGTAAGTTCCAATGCCGAGCAGTTGCGCGGCAACTTTAAGCCGTTCGGCGCCAAGCTTCACGCCCATTTGCGCGAAATACTGATTGCAGGAAACTTCGTATGCCGTGTCGATGCCAATGCGCCCATGGACTTCTCCCGGTCCACCGTCATCCATGATCACGTTGGCGCCGGGCGCAGCGTAATAGCCACCGCTGCTGCAAGTGAACTGCGTGTTCTGCTCGCCGGCGAGAAACGCCGCAGTCATCGTCACGGTCTTAAAAGTTGAACCGGGAATGTAATAGGCTCCCAGCGCCCGGCTAACGAGCGGGCGATCGCGTTGGTTTGCTTCGAGTTTGATCCAGGTGGCTTCGTCTTCAACTTCTTTGAGGCTGTAGGACGGCTCGCTGTAGAGGGCCAGCACTTCGCCGGTTTGCGGATTCAGGGCGACAACGGCGCCGTGTTTTCCTTTCAACTGGTCCATCGCCGCCTGTTGCAAATCGCGATCAATTGTTAAGCGAACATCGGTATTGCCTTTAATGTTAATGGTGTGGCCTTCGGCAACTTCCAGGGCTTCGGGAAGCGCTCCGCTTTGCGTACCAAAAAGCGCGCGTTCAAGTCCCGGATCACCGCGGTCCGAACCAAAGATCTGGGCCATCGCCTGGTCCATCGGGTAATCGCGGTAAATGTTACCGCCGGAATCACGACGGTATAAAGCCAGTGCATTTTCAAGTTTACCGCCGCGATCTAACAGCCACCCGCGCAAGGTTGATTCCGACAGCCGGCGATTGCGCAAATCTTTGTAGCTTAGTTCCTGAAACTTTTCGTTGGTTTCGGCTGCATAGCGCGTCCAGTAAACGTGGAAACCAAAAACACTGAGCGTCAGCAAAACGAACACCCAACGCAATGCACGCAAGCCGCGATTGGTTGAAGTCGAGCCGAGTCGGCGCTTCACTTCCTTGGGTAAGTCTGCAGCAACTGCCAGCGGGGTAATGACGCCGCGACGCCGGTTCCGGAAAAGCGAGGCCAGCAACAGCAACGTGAGCAGCGCCAACCCGCCCAGATAAATGATTGTTAGTATTGCCGGAAATCGTTCCGGCACAGTGACGGATGGGGCGGCAGCGGCTGATTGAAAGAGCAGGAGCAGTGTCATGGTCATCGTCGTGAATAGTAAATAGTTGTCATACTAAGATGGGCTCGCTACCAGGCGCATATCTATTTGCCATTTACGATTCACTTCCTGTCATTCGCTTCTGCGAAACCGAACCTCGACGTCGCCAAAGCCTACTACGTCACCGTCAGCAATTTGCCTTGCTTCGCCGTACGAGATGCGACGGCCATTTATAAAAGTTCCATTTGTCGATCCCGTGTCGGCAACCAGCAATGTGCCCTGAGGATTCATCAGCAGGGTGGCATGAATCTTGGACACACTCGTGTCGTGCAACGCCAGCTCATTGTCAGTCGCGCGTCCTACATTTAACCGGCGGCCACCGGGCTTGAACATGAGTTGGACCTCACTCGTACCGTTGCTCATGGTGACGCGCGCAATCACACCGACATCCGGAATTTTTGGCACCCCTTTAGGTGGTGCAGGTAAATGCTGCGCGCGCTTTTCTTCATCCTCGCGCCGTAGTTTTTCCTCGAACTCGCCAAACGTTGGGTCAACCGTGATGCCGCTGGTGAAAATATCAACTTCGGTTTCGACTTTGACCGGCGCCAGGGTGCGATAGCGATGATCGTTGATGTGGTCGATGGCCGCGGCCAGAACTTCCGTTTCCAGGTCTTTGATTATTTCGGTGGGCGCCTCGGAATGCGTGCCCCATTCAACTTTCAACTTCATGAAGTGTGGCGCGATGCGGCCGCTGCGTCCCTCGTCGCGCACGCGATCGTCGATCAGCTTTTTCATGCGGTCGATGAGTTGCGAGGTTGTTAGACCGCCTTTTGGCGCGACGGTGCGGCCAAACTTGCGGTCGACGACTTCGCCCATGCTTTCCAGCACGCGACGCATTAAGCGTTCGGGCAGGGCCTCTTCGCGTTTCTTTTTCTTCGGCGGTTCGACTTGGTCTGCCATCGTTGCAAAAAACGCAGCCCGGTCACGCTGCGCTAAAACGAGAACTAAACTTCTAAGGGGAACGCCCGGTATTCTACTTTAAACCGCGGCTGCAACAACAGTGTAAGGGAAAGTTGTGAGTGAATGGCTCTGAGCCGACGTGTCTTCCGCGCAGAAGAGCGGGGGCAAGCCGCCCTTCCCGACCTGTGAATTTACGTAGCTTGAACAATCCTGTTCAGACGAGACGGCTTCCGATTCAGCAGAAATTGGTCCAGTTAAATAAATTGACAGGTCGGGAAGGGTGGCTTGCTCCCGCTCTTTCGTAGGGGTAAGGCAACCATCCCAAGTGCCGGTCTCTTGATCTGTACCGCTCAGATTTTTACTTGGCGCCCGGCTGATCTCGCTGCCTGGCAGCCTCATAAAGCATCACACCCGCGGCCACGGAAACATTCAAACTCTCAACCGGTTTCCGCATCGGAATTTTCGTCGCTTCGGCTGCGGCTTCAATTTCAGCGCGAGTGAGACCGCTTGTTTCCGGACCAAGAATTAAAGCGCGAGGAACAGTCCAATCCAGTTCTGTATAAACGGTGGGCGCATCAAGGTCAGCACAAACTGTCGTAACGCCATGTTGGCCACACCACTCGATCACTTCCTTATAACTTGGCCGAAACCAGATTGGCAGACGAAAGGCTGCACCCATCGCGCCGCGCAACGCCTTCGGCGAAAACGGATCAGTTGCATTTTCAGTGGCAATTGCCCCAGTCACACCGGTCGCTTCAGCGGTTCGCAGGATCGCGCCAACGTTTACGGGATTGGTGATTCGATGCATTACCACAATCAGTGGCGCCGCGTCTTGCCGGCTCGCGAAATGGTGCTCGGTCATCTCGGGTCGTGACGCCAACATCACAATGCCCTGCGGCGTCTTGCTGTAAGAAATTGAGGCCAATAACTTCT
>DATAOU010000045.1:0-16496 GCA_036265575.1 Pyrinomonadaceae bacterium | reverse complement strand
GTGAAACTAATACGACTGGCGGATTGTACTGGAAAGGCCCTTTAGATGGAAACAACTTCTGAACGCAACCACATTAATATTGAAGACGAGATGCGGCGATCGTATCTCGATTATGCCATGTCGGTCATCATCGGCCGCGCGCTCCCCGACGTGCGTGATGGACTCAAGCCCGTGCACCGGCGAGTGCTGTGGGCCATGCACGAACTCGGCAATACTTACAACAAGCCGTACAAGAAAAGCGCTCGTATCGTCGGCGATGTGATCGGTAAATATCATCCACACGGCGACACGGCAGTGTATGACACCATCGTGCGTTTGGCGCAGGACTTCTCGATGCGCTACCCGCTGGTTGACGGCCAGGGAAACTTTGGTTCGGTTGACGGCGACGCTGCAGCCGCAATGCGTTACACGGAAATCCGCATGGCCCGCGTGACGAATGTAGTGCTGGCGGATTTGGAAAAAGAGACAGTCGATTTTCAGCCGAACTATGACGAATCGTTAAGTGAGCCTAAAGTGCTGCCCACGCGCATTCCGAACCTGCTGGTCAATGGTTCAGATGGAATCGCAGTCGGAATGGCGACCAAGATTCCGCCGCACAACCTTACCGAAATCATCGATGCCACGCTGGCACTTTTAAAGAAGCCCGATATCGCTATCGAAGCATTATTGAAAATCGTCACCGGCCCGGATTTTCCCACAGGCGGTTTTGTTTATGGCGGCGAAGAGCTACGCAAGTCGTATTTGACCGGCCGCGGAATCATTCAGATGCGCGCGCGGGCTGGAATTGATCGCATCGGTCGCGGTACTCAGGAACGCGACGCCGTGGTAATCACGGAAATTCCTTTCCAGGTTAATAAGGCCCGCCTGATTGAACGCATTGCTGAACTTATCAACGAGAAAAAACTCGATGGTGTTTCGGATCTGCGTGACGAATCGGACCGCACCGGTATGCGTATCGTCGTGGAGTTAAAACGCGATGCCGTGCCCCAGATTGTTCTGAACAAGCTTTACAAATTGACACCAATGCAATCGTCGTTTGGCGTCATTAACCTGGCCATCGTCAACGGCCAGCCGAGAGTACTCAATCTAAAGCAGATGCTCGAGTGCTTTGTGGACTTTCGCCGCGAAGTGGTGCGGCGACGCACTGAATACGAACTCCGCAAGGCGCGGGCGCGGGCGCATATCCTCGAGGGGTTGACGAAGGCGATCGACGCTCTGGACTTCATCGTCACGTTGATCCGCAACTCGAACTCGGTCGATCAGGCGCGGCTTTGGTTGACGGGCCAGACGAAGACAATGAGCGAGGTGAAAACCTGGAAGGGTATTCCTTCCGACACCACGCCAAAGGCCTATATTCCCAAGCTGCAGAAGGCAATGGAGCGATTGGGCTTTTCGGAGTTGCAGGCCCAGGCGATTCTTGATTTGCAGTTGCGCCGGTTGGCCGCGCTGGAACGGCAAAAGATCACGGATGAATATGAATCGATCATCAAATTGATCGCCGAGCTGGAAGAGATTCTATCCAACGAGAATTCGCTGCGCCGTGTGATCGGAAACGAGTTGGAAGAGGTCAAGAAGGATTTTGGCGACGCGCGACGCACCGAGATCGTCGACGAAGGCGTTGAATTCTCAATTGAGGATCTGATCGCCGACGAGGATGTCGCTATCACGGTGACCAACAGCGGCTACATCAAACGCACGCCGATCACGACGTATCAACGGCAAGGACGCGGCGGCAAGGGAAGATTCGGCGCGGCTGCAAAAGGCAGTGATTACGTCGAACATCTGTTTATCGCTTCGACGCATGCGTACATCATGATCTTTACTGACGACGGCATGGTCTATAAGTTGAAAGTACATGAAGTGCCGGATGCTGCCGCTTCCGCGCGTGGCAAAGCAGTCGTCAATCTGATCAATATTCCTTCGGAACGAAAACTGGCTGGCGTGGTGCCAGTGCGTGAGTTCGCCGAAGGCCGGTACGTTCTGATGGTCACGCGCAAAGGCGTGATCAAGAAAACGTCATTGGCGGATTTTCAGAACATTCGTTCCAACGGCATTATCGCCATCAACATTGACGACGGCGACCAGTTGCTTGACGTGGTCTTAACTGACGGCACGAAACGAATATTCATTGCCACGCACAACGGTCTGGCAATTCGTTTTGATGAGAAGAACGTGCGGCCAATGGGCCGGGCCACTCGCGGCGTGCGCGGCATCAACCTGCGCGCGGACGATTACGTCGTTTCGGTCTGTCCCGTGTCAGCCGACGATTCCGAGAAGATGCTGTCCGTATCGGAACAGGGCTACGGCAAGCAAACCCCGATCACGACTTATCGATTGCAATCGCGTGGCGGTAAAGGCGTCATTAACATGAAGACTACGGAGAAGACCGGAAAAGTAGTTGCTGTCTTCCCGGTTGATGCTGAGTCGGAGATCATGATTATCACGCAACAGGGCAAGCTGATTCGTATCGAGGCCGACAGCATCCGCAAGACGGGACGCAGCGCGCAGGGCGTTAGGCTAATCAAAACCGAAGAAGGCGATCGTGTTACCAGCGCTTCGCTGGTTGAGGCGGCGGAAGAAGAGACTGAAGAGACGCCAGCGAGCTAGTCTGCGCTAATGTTTGTGGTCCTTTGTGCTCTCTGTGGCTTTGTGGTGGATCCTTTTGTTCACCAGAGATGCAGAGGAACTCAAAGGACCATAAGGCAAAAGTTAGGGGTACAACTCGTGGCTTAAATTTGAGCCTCCTCAACCACTTTCATGCCTCGTTGCTCCCTCGGACTGACCCTCGCCTTCGACCCATACTTCACCATCTTCGAAAACTTCTTTTTTCCAAATAGGCACTGTACGTTTTAGTTCCCGGATCGCCCATTCGCAGGCGGCAAACGCTGCTTGTCGATGTGGAGCGGAGACCGCGATGACGACGCTGGTTTCGCCAATCTCCAAACGTCCGGTGCGATGAACGATGCCGATGTGCGCAATCTCAAAGCGCTCATGAGCTTCACGTTCAAGTCGTTCTAGTTCCTTGAGCGCCATTGGTGCGTAGGCTTCGTAGACGAGGTGTATCGTTCGCCGGCCGCGCGTCCACTCGCGCGCGTAACCATCCAGCGTCACTGTCGCACCGCATTCCGGCAGCACAACTCTGCGCGCTACAGCGCCAACATCGATCGGTTCAGTTGTTAGTTCAAAGAAGTCGTGGGCCGAAGTTGAGGCGGCCGGTACGCCCGGCCCGCTTGGCTGAGCTTGGGTTTCTGCAGCACTGTCTTTTGGCGCCGCACAGCCGCCGCTTACGGGAGGGAAAATAGCCAGCTCATCGCCGTCATTTATCTGACGATCCGGCTGCGCATATTCCTGATTCACGGCAAACAACAGCGAACGTCCGAAGCGGCGCAGTTCGGGAAACTTTTCCAAGAGTTCCTCCAGCGCTGCGGCGGCGGTCCTGGCCGTCAACGCAACCTGCAGCTCCGGTTGGCCGGCAATATCGCGCGCTGCACCGAAGAAAAGGACCGTGACCTTGTGGTTGTTCTTACTTTGCTCAGACACCTGCGTTCCTGTTCAACAGCGGGCAGCCAGTAGTTATCAGATTTACCATTTACCATTTGACATTTTTCATTTGCCATTGGTACTGCTTAAAGTCTCGATTTCCTACTAACCGTACCAATTTGGAAAACCAGGAGACCGCTTTTTCTCTTCAATCGGCAAATGAAAAATGTCAAATGGTAAATGGTAAATCGGTTCCTTTCGATTCCGCTTCACTCAAGGTCCAGCTTCTTTCCGCTGTGGCCATTACCTTTTGCCAACTGGTGAACCCGGGCGCGCTCTTCATAGCTCGATACGGCACGCCCAAGCATGGCGCGCAATCGATCCAATCGTGCCGTAGTTGAACGCAGCTCCAGCAGTTCCTGTTTGATTTCGGTATCTACCTCCATCGCCGCGGCTACCAAAAATGAAAGCCGCTGCGGTTCGGTATCAGAAATGTCCGGCAGGCTCGCGCGCTCGTCGTTAATTGCTCGTACAGCGCGTGCGATGCGGGTGAACGTCTCGGCCACGTCGCGCGCGCTTTCGCTCAGCGCGGTTGCATCTTCTTCTTCGTCCTCGAAATAACTAACGCGCGCCAGCAGATAGGGTTCGTTGCGATCCAGATATTCCTCAAGCCGGTAGCGAATGATGCCAACGGTAAGAATGTTTGAACGGCCGTCGGGCATCGTTTGGGTTTCAGTGACTTCCGCCACACAGCCCACATGTCCGGGCGCCGGTCTGTCTTGCTCGGCAGTCGACGCGTCAAAGTAGGAAACGCCGAAGAGACTGTTTCCGGCGCGCACGTCATCCAGCATTTGCCGGTAGCGCGGCTCAAAGATGTGCAGCGGCAGCGGCACCCCGGGAAACAACACCAGCGCCAGCGGAAAAATCGGCAACTCACTAACGCCTGTTACTTTGTCAAACGCTTCTTTCATGCACTGTTAGCCGAAAGGGAATCCGAACTATAGAGCTGTGCTATCAATTTTGAAGAGCAATTAACGCGAGGTCTTCATTATCGCAGACGATCACGCGGAAGTCAGCAGCGGCGGCGTGAAAGGTAGGTGTCGAACTTACTTGATTTCAGTGCACAAATCGTAAAGCAAACTGTTAGTTTGCGTTGGAGTCCCGTCACTCAAATTGAGTGCTGGCCAGCCAACGCAAACTAACAGTTCGTTACAACTGGTGTTCGAAGACCATCAGAAATGGAATCGGTCTCACGCAAGATCGAGCGAGCGCGGCGCCATACGGCGCATCGTCGCGATTAGCATCTCGATATCGAAAGGCTTGTTGAGAAACTCATCTGCACCCTGCGCAAAACATTGCTCGCGAACGTTGCCATCGTCGCCGGTCACCACCAACACTTTGGTTTTTGGCAGGTGTCCTTTGATGTATTCAAGAATGCGCAATCCGATTTCGGGCGAGGTGGTCTCGGGAGGGAGATGCAGATCGAGGATTGAAATGGCAGGCTCGTAGAGAGTTGCGCGGCGCACGGCCGACGGCAAATCGTTTGCAGTTATGACGTCATAGTCATCACTAAGCGTCCAGAACATTTGTTGCGTAATAGCTTCATCGTCGTCGACGATGAGGATTCTGGGCTTCATAGGCGAACTCCTTACAACCGGGAATAGCTTTGGTTTAGGGATGCCATCGCAATGGTTGTACCAACGGCGTGCTCGGGAACTATCTGATGTTTCCTAACCCGGATGCCGGATTAGCAATGAGTCTTTCCTGTGCTGATTTGGAGACAATTGGATAGAAGAGTGTCTACAACCGTAGACGATCCAATGAGCCGCTGGTAGGTTCTGGCGCGCAGGCCGCTTAACCACTTAAGCTCGCCTTTCAAGCCCGCGAAGTTTGCGCCTCGGTCGATGATGGTCTTACGGCTTCTCCGGCTTCTCGGGTGGAAAGTCTTTCTCGTCGATCTCATCAATCACTTTCAGCTCGGCGCCGAATTTCTGATAGCCGCGAAAGCGAATGTCGTTACGGCTCTGAATAGTCATGCCGCGACCGACATTCGTGAGTTGAATCTCGGAATGAGTTGGCAGCAGATATTTGTTTTCGCCGATAGCTACCCAGTCGTAGTCGATCAGAGTTGAGGCCGCACGGATGGGGTAGTCCGGAGGTACGTCGGTGGCAATCTGCTCAAAGCGCAAGACGCGATTCAGTTCCCGATCGATCCAAATCCTGCCGCGCGATCCGACTATGGCCGGCTCGGCATCGCCGGCACGCAAGGTCAACTGCGAAAGGTCGCGGGAAACTTCATACTCATAGACCAGCGTATGGCGGCCCTGGATTAAGTCTGTATCGACTAACTTAAACTTTGTGTCTGACTCTGGCTTGAAAACATCAGCGACCGCGGAAATATATTCAACGCCGCTGGAACTGGCGCCCGGGTCAACGTCCTTGCTGTAGTCGCGCTTCTGCGTCGTTTCCTGAGCGCGGGGCACGCCGTTGACTGCCAGCACTTTATATTGTTCGCCGGCATTAGCGCGGTAGGCCACGGCGATGGTGAGATTGTCCTGCGGTTGCCAGTTGTTTGTGTTGCCATAGGCGCGCGAACGTTTGATCAATTGCTTAACGATAAAGTCGGGCATCGCATCCGCCGCAGCCAGAGTGGCCGCGCGGGCGCGTTCCAACAGTTCGACTCCTTCACGCTCTGGCGGCACTGTGGAAACAGTCGGATTCACCCGCCGGCGCTCGGCTTCTTCCAGCGTGCGGCGCAGCAGCGAGTCGTTACCGCTCTTGGTGGCGACCAACGAACGCATGCCATCGGTGAGCGGAAAAGAAATGCCGCGAGTGCGAATGTCGGCGACAAGTTCGTCGCGCAGCTCCGGATGCCTGGGTAATTGGTACACCAGCGCAACCAGTTCCTTGCTGGTTAGCGGCGCGGCAGACTGGGCCACAATCAGCAGGGGACCGAAAAGGATGAACAATAATGAAAAAACAAAAAACTTTCGTCTCATATGATTATTTCTTTTTATTAATGCGGTAAGCGTGTAAGCAAATCTCCGCTTATCGTAAAGGAGCCGGGCGGCAGTTCGATCATCGACGGGCTTCCTAATAGAAGACCAACCACCTCAGTGCCTGACAGTTCCAGCGTCACGTCGATATTCAGGCCTGCTTTTTTTGCAAGCAGCAAATCTTTAACCGTTAGACTCTTGAAAGGTGAAAGTGTGATTGTCAGTGCATAGTTGCCCTCTGTCAAAGAGGCGAAGGTGAACTGTCCCTCGTCGTTAGTGTCAACGGTTGTGGTAACCCCAGTCTTTTCGTTCCTGACTAAAACAGTAGCGTGCGGAATGACTGCGCCATTGGGATCGTAGACCGTCCCAGACAGCGGCGGCTTCTGTGCGGCGATGTCTTGCACTTTGGTAATTCGAACTTGTTGCTGACAACTGTCTTTGTTCGACTGGTGTTGCGCGAAAACCGTTGACGACAGTCCCAACAACGTGGCAAAGACAGCTGCTGTTTTTCTCGAAATTCGTTTTCGCAACGCTTTAACGCCAACCGGACAGTCTTTAGTTAAAACTGTTCCGTCCGGGCGACGAAAGAGCCGGCCGCAAACTCTGCCGCCTGACGAGAAGATCAGATTTTGCGCTTCCTTCCGGGTGAGTTCGGCCAGGTTATAAACATTGAGGTTGCATTGGTCGCAGAACTTGACGCGCTCGTCTCCCACCATATCCCCCCACGCCTTGGGGCAAGGAGCCGCCACGCTCAGCTTATCGACGTCAAAGTAAGTTTCCATTGAGAATCCCAACCGAAGAAAGGTTAATGAGGTTTCGATGTGGGCCGGAGGTATAAGTTGCCCGCCAGGGCAAAATCGCGGTGTTTACACGCAGAATTTCTCAATAGCCTGGCGCAGAACCTTGACGCACGTCTCAAGTTCCGAAACCGGCACAAATTCCCCAGTGCGATGCGCTTCGCGAATGTTTCCCGGGCCAAGAACGACTGCTTCGGCGCCTAGTTCAGCCAGCTGCGCCGCTTCAGTACCAAACGCGACCGTGCCGGCGCTATTGCCAGTCAACCGTTCCAGTACACTCACCAATTCTGAAGTCGCTGAGGTTTCGAACCCCTGGTCGGCGCGCGCCGCATCGACTGCAAAAATCAAATCGGAATCGCGGGCGTTTTCTTCCGCAAGGGTGGCACGCAGCAGGTCGAGTAAGCGTTCCGGCCTTTGCCCGGGAATTGGTCGCCACTCCAGGGTGAATTTGCATAAGCCGGGAATAACATTTTTCGCCGTTCCTCCCTGGACCATGCCAACATTTAGCGTGGTGTACGGCGGGTCGAAATCCACATGCGTTTCAGATTCCAGTTCCTTTGCAATTCTTTCGATGTGCCCGATTAAACGCGCAGCGCCGAACACGGCTGAAGTGCCAAGCGAGGGATAAGCGCTGTGGGCCTCGCGGCCTTTCACAGTTATTTCGGCAAGGCAGTAACCTTTACCAGCACGCATGGGACGCAGTGAGGTTGGCTCGCCCACAATTGCGAAGCGGGCCTGCATCCGTCGCTCGTCTGCGAAGCGCTTGGCGCCTATCAGGCCAATCTCTTCGTCAGCGGTAAAGAGGAATGCGAGCGGGTGGCGCAAACCTTTTAAGTCCAAACCCTCGATTGCCGTCAACGCGGCTGCGATGAATGCCTTGGTGTCGCAGGCGCCGCGCCCGAATAGTTTTCCCTCCCGCTCGTTTAGCTGCAGTGCTTCTGTCCAGTCGGGATCGTAAGGAACGGTGTCGGTGTGCCCAACCAATGCTAGTTCAACCTTCGAATTACCCGCGTTGGGGCTTGCGAGCGCGAGTAAGTTCACTTTCTCTATACCGTTGCCGTCGGTGTAGGGAAAGCGTTGCAAGCTGAAACCGAGTGACGCGCAGCGTGCCGCCAGATAGTCGATGACAGGAGCGTTTGTGCGCGCTGAAACGGAATCGATGGCAACCAATTCGGCAAGTGTTTGCTTCAGGTTCATGTTCTTATCCGAAGCTAGCTCCACAACTTTTTCTGCAGCGCTTTGAACCTCTCAACAATTTCTTCCTGCTGCGGATGATGACCATCTACGACAATACGCTTTCCGCCGACCACCACATCCTTCACCGCAGTTTTCGCAAGTGAAAAAACAACGTGCGCAAGCAGATCGTCCTCGTTTGCGCCGGCGAGCGAAGGATCGTTCAAATCAACTGTAAAGAAGTCTGCTGGTCCCTCCGCTTCGTTAGCAGCACTCGGCGCATTAATACTTTGAGCGCCATTAACTGTGGCGCATTCAAACAGTCGAGCAGCCAACGCGGCTTTTAGATCCACGCCCTCCGCTAAAACTGCGCGCTCCATCCTTTGCAGTCTTAAGTGATACTCAAGCTCGCGCGCATCTTCTAATAAGTCGATCTGGACCTGACTGTCCGTGCCCAAACTCACGCGCACGCCATCTTTGAAATATCCGTCAACCGGCACAATCCCGTCGCCAAGGTTTCGTTCGGTCGTCGGGCAAGCGCAGACGCTGGCCCGCGCTTCGGCCAGCATGCGCACCGCTTTCGCCGTGACGTGAATTGCATGCACCGCAGTGAAGCGTTCACTAAGTAACCCCTCACTGGACAGGAGCGCTACCGGCGAGCGGCCATACTCATTAATGCAAGCGGAGACTTCCGCGGCCTGTTCCGCGACATGCATGTGCAGCGGAAGCTGTTCGGTGTTGGCGAAGGCAACAACCTGTTTCAAGTAAGCAAGCGGCACCGCGCGCACGCTGTGCGGCGCGACACCGACCCATGCCATTTTATTTTCTGCACCCAGATCTTTTCGGAGTTCAGCAACATTCTTCAGATATTGCTCTGGGTCGCTCTCAATAAACCTTGCTTGTTGCGGGTTGGGCTCAGCTTCAAATCCGGCGCGCGCATAGGCCACTCGCAACAAGGCGATGCGTAGGCCGACGTCGTTTGCAGCACGCACAACTTGTTTCGCCAGCAGATTGGGATCGTCGTAAGGCGTGCCATCAGGGGCGTGATGAAGGTAGTGAAATTCGCCCACTGCGGTGATGCCGCTGAGCGCCATCTCGAGAAACGCCATACGCGACGCGTCGTAGATATCTTCTGGCGTCAACCGCACCGCCGCGCTATACATCATCTCGCGCCAGGTCCAAAAGCTGTCTTTATCATTACTGGTGCGATACTCGGTGCGGCCGCGAATGACGCGTTGAAATGCATGGGAATGGGCGTTGACCAGACCCGGAAGGAGAGCACAATCCTTTTGCAAAGCGGAATTCTCAGCGTTGAGGCCAACGCTCGACCCGCGCACGAATTGTCCGCGGTTGTAAATCAGCTCAGGAGTGAAAGCGAATCGGGAGTCGCGACTCATTTGGCGAGAAGCATCGTGATTGAAACTAAACCAAATATCCTCCACAGACCAACGGGGATTGTGCCAACTATATCAGTTTGGTTTCCAATTGGCGGGCGCGAAAGCTTAAGGTTTGCCAAGTGCAGCACCGTTTCACGAAGGATTCGCAGTGGAGGGGGAACTAAACGACGGATCAATCAACTCGTCGATAGTCTTTGGCGCACTAACTAACAGCGCTTCGAGCACGCCGGTCGGCGTGAATTGCTCCGCCGCGAAATAACTTACCCTGGTGCTGTTCAGGAAAGTTTCAAAGTCTTTTCTGGGGGTTATTTTTGACATCGTAGCTACCGCGGTCGCCGGATTAAGCGCAATTCTCCTCAACGTTGGTAGGTTGCCACGCAGTTCGATCGCGATTAGGTGAATCGGATAGTCTGGAGGATTAACGACGCGCAACGGTGCCAAGCCCGCCATCAACTCCGCCAACTCTTTAGCAGTGAATATCAACGCGCCATTTTTGACCGAGGGCTGCCAGCTTTCAGTAAGCGAGTCACTATCGAGAGCAAGCACAAGTGCGTTGTGTCGAGTGGGGTCCGCTGGCACGCGCCGTTGTTGATCGAACACCCACTGACTGGTCAAAGGATCGGTGGCATTGGCAGTGGCAAGTCTCGCAGCTAGTTCGAACATCCCCAACTCAAGCGCCGCTGCGACTGCAAGCCAGGGAGGAAGATCCTTTCCAGAAAGCGAGCGCAGCAAGAGTTTGGACCAGGCCCGGGCAGTAATCGTAGAAAAATCGCTAGCCAACTCGTAACCGGGACCAGTGCGTCGCAATGCTGTAAAGACATCGAGGTAATCAGGATCGAAGCTACTTAAGCCTTCTTGAAAATGTTTGCTGAAACGCTCTTTAGTGAGATTCCAAGCTTCTACAACGATATTCTTTGCCGTTTCGTCGCTGACCTTGTTTGCCTTCAACATCTGACTGACCGAGGCTATTACCAGGTCCAATGCCTGGTCATAGTTCGCAACCGGCTCAGGGGCTGAAGCAAGCAGGGATTGCAACTTGCGCAGATCTTCTTCGGCGATAGCGGAGAGTTGCAAAGTTGTCGCGATGTGCTGTATTGCCGCGGTCAGTTTCGCTCCGGGACTAGGCGCCGAAAGCGATACCTCGGGCGCGAAAAGAGCGGCCGATAAAAGCGCAGCCTTTATGTTCGGCTCAAATTCTTCGAGCGTGTCCTCAAACTCCTTTACCGCATCACGATCGGCGATCATGTTCCCATAAGCATTTCCGTCGGCGCTCAGCCTATCGAGCTGATCCAACGCCGGCAGCACGACCATCTTCAACTCAGAAGGGCGCGGAATTATTTTGGCGTCGGCAATCGTCACTAAATCTCCCGGGATACCCAGGCCATTTAGAGCCGCCATAAACTCTCTGATGTAGGCAATCGCGTCTCCTACATCCTCGGTGATAGAAAAGACCTCGCGCGTATGCAGGTAAGTTCCACTCGCGTCATAGAGCCAGCGGTAATTTGGCTTGCCGTCCTCCTGAATGATTAATCGCAAAGCTTTGTTTTTGGGAATCTCGTTCAAAATGAAATCGGGTGGTTTGGTTGTTCGTTGTGAGCGGTTAATCTCACTAATGAGGTCCTCGGGATGACAGAGAAAGCGTAACAGCTCTCGGACCTTTCCAATCAGAAACTCAAAGTCTTTCCCACTAGTTTGCTCCACGTGCTTGCCGCGGGTGGCTTTTTTCGCCGGCGGGATTGGGCCAAGCGGATGCTCCGCAGCAATTCGCGATTCCAGATACTCGGCAAAATACTTATCGTCTAAAACCAAGCCGGGTTTTCTTTCGTTTGGATTCGTTTTGAAATCTTTGAAGCCTGGAACTTGTGGTTTGTCCGAGCCCGCGTCTTCCCATAAACGAGCAACATAATAAAGAGCATCGTAAACGACTTGCCGGTAATGCGAGTTTCCGCTCAGGCGAGTTTTAACGTCATCTCCGTCGAGCAACCATTCAATTGCGACCTGCATGAGAATCTCGAACCGGTAACGCGGCGACGGAAAAAAATCCGCCATTGAGAAAGTCGGCTTCGCTGTAAGCGGGTTTATTTGACGACGTAGATCGATGGGGTGCATACGGGCCCGGCACAGTAAGGCGTAGGCAATCTTTTGCACCTCCTGTTGGTCGGTACCGGCAGGGGCCGGCACGCTGGCAGGCACATTCGTTGTCAGCGGCGGACTTGCCGTCACAATCTCGAGCACATCCGTTACAAAACTTCGTAACTCGGAAGGACGATAGAGAACCAGGAGCCGATCGGAAAAATAAGTGTATTCCCGGGCGTACGCGGTCTGAGCTGCCTGGCGATTCAGATAACTAAAATATCGCCGGTCGGTCAGGAAACACGAGAAAGAATTCTCGGTTACCAGAAACTTAAGATGACGAACCAGATTCGTCATCCGGACTTCCAGATCGACAACTTTGTCGAGCTCATCAATGACGAAAATGGGAGCCAGTCCTATCTGTTTCAAGCGTGTCACCAGCAAGGGCACCACGCTGGATAGGGTTGGTACTGAGCGATCTTTTCTGAAAACGCTCTCGAGGCTGCTTTCTCTGTTCTGGGATCTTTCGCTCTTGTAAGAAAAAACAAAAGAAACAATTGCGCCGGTCAATAAACCAAGGAGGACCGCTGCGAACGGGTTAGTCGATCCGATCGTTACGCCGACAAATCCACCACTTAGCAAACCTGCCAGCGGAGCAAAAAGATTCTTAATTTCATAGGCCGTGCTGATTGAAGTAGTGCGGGCGTCTTTGTCAGCATCAAGCTCGCGGTAAATGTCTTCGAGTGTTCCGGAAGTTACTCGAAAGGCCTCACTGAGATAAGACAACACGAGAATCTCCTGAAAACCGAGGTCAGTGGCATCCAGAAAAGCACGCTCGTCAGGATGGGTTGAATAAAGTTTGTATTCTGAACGGTCAGCAGTGAAGAGGATTCCGCGACGAAAGGCGTCTATCCGGCGCCAGAATGTGCGCAGCCTGCCTGGCGTCACGTGATCGGTCAGCTCGAAATCGAATTGGGCCGCAACTTCCAGTAAGTCATCCCGCGGTATTCCGTCGCTGAGCCTCAAAATGTTTTCTCGATAACATCTGCGATATTCGGTACTAACGTCCCGGTAAAGGGCCTTGACCATCTGCGTCAAGACTGCTTCGAGCTCCTTATCCGCCGCAGTCCGCTGTTGAGCCTTCTCTTGTGCCGCCTTCTTTGCGGCTGCCACCTTAGAGTCGGCTGCTGTCGCGCCCTCGCTGGTTGGGGCAGCGCCGGCTTCGCTGTCTTTTGGCTTTTCTGTTTGCGGTTCGTCCGGTGTTAAGGGTGGCAGGAGATCTGGTCCATGCAAACGGACGAACAGCGGACGGTTCGCCGCGGACTGCGATCTGCGCAACACATTTTCAATTGCTGCATGCACGAGCATGGTCTTACCTGATCCCCGATGACCGGCAATCAAGTAAGATCGGCCCTGGATTTGTCCGTTTGTATATCGCTCCAGATCATACAGAAGCCGTTCGAACTCATCCGACTTCGCCAGAATTGGCTCGGGACCTTTTGAATAATCAGTAAAAGGCTCAGCCTGTATTTTGACCTTGAGCGGCATGGGGGTTGGAACCTATGGGTGAGACGAAGTCGGCGACGTTGTTGAACCTGGTAAAGAAGACGATGGCGATGGCGAACTGGTCGGCGGTGACGGTGAAGGGCTTGAGCTGGCCGAAGGGGAGGTTTGCTGATCTTGAGGTGGCGGGAATAGCCGCCACGCCACCGCCGAGGAAACCAGCAACAGAAAGACAATTCCCAGCAAATAGATCAGCGGCGTGGAAAGCCGGAACCCGCCTAGTCCACCACCGAGGCCGCCCCAATGAGTCTCAATCGCGACGCCTTCCCCGCGATGAAGCGCGCGCACGAAAACAATCAGCAACCCGATCATGAAGATGGCAATCAATATGAAGAAGAGGCTCGGCGGCGAGGGGATGGCAGGCGTTTTGAATTGAATTGGCCATACCAAATTGTAACGCGCTGTTCCGCGCATGATTAAAGCGGTGACGGTGGGAACGAGTACCAGAATCCAGGGGAGGACCTTGTCTTCATCGAGATAGGTATTGTCAATTATGAGAACAGTGAGCGTAACCACTATTGCGAGGATGGCAACGCCAATCAGAACTCCGAAAGCGCGGTCACCCCACCAGCCGGGAGCAAGCAGGGCAAAAATTACGATCGCCAGACCCGCAACAATGGCAAAAAATTGGTTGAAGTGAGTTTGAATCCACTGGGTTGGTCGGGACATGTGAGTACGCCCTCTTGTGAGTACATCGATGCGAGTAAAGCCCGTGTGAGTACAGCCCTTGGTAGGTTGCGTACGATATCACAGAATCCGGAGAGTGAAAAAGGATTTCCGGGGACTTTTTTGCTATTCAGATCAGGGATCAGGTCAATCCCTTCACAGCCAAAACTTCTCTTGCGGCCGTTCGATCACCGTTGCAACTGATTCGTCTTGGGCCCTCTAGAAAGCGCAACGAGAACCCAAGCTGGCGATAGAGCTTAACAATTCTGTTCGTGGCCTGATTTGAGAGCACCACCGGGCCCCGATGTCCCGCCAGCCATTCTGCAGTGCGCACTTGATCGCTCCAACTGAAACCGCCGGCGCTATAAGTCGTGAATTCCACATCGTAAGGGGGATCGGCGTAAACAAAATCGCCCGGCTCAACGCGCAAGAGGGCCACATCGGTGTTGAGGAAAGTCCAATCGCGAACAGCGGCGCGCAACGCGGAAAAATTCGTCGCGTAGTTGATCGTCTTGTGCCGCCCGAAAGGCACGTTGAACTCGCCACTGCGATTAAAGCGACAGAGCCCATTAAAACAGGTGCGATTTAAAAAGTAGAAGAGCTGCGCGGCTTCGCTGCTTTGCGACTTACCGCCACTAATTAGCTGGTTAAACCGTGCGCGATGGCGATAGAAAAGTTGCTCATCGTTTCGCATCTGGATCCGGATCTTCAGACCACGCTGCACCTGAACATAAAAATTAATCAGGTGCGGGTTGAGATCGTTGAGCATCGCCTGTCCGGGTTCCAAGGCAAGCGCTACCGCCAGTCCGCCACAGAAAGGTTCGATATACCGTCTCCTCGCGTGCTTCGACCAAAGTGTTTCCAGGTGAGGCACTAACCAGCGTTTTCCTCCCGCCCATTTCAAAGGCGGCGCCTTACTCTTAGGCGGCTGTTCCGCACCCGCCGGGGCTGCCCCCGCTGCGGCCTGAGTCTGGAGATCGGCTGTGATTGGACCTTTTCTTTTCACAAGATTTCTTGCAGTGGAATTTGCTAGTTGAAAATATCAGCCAGTCTTTTTGCGGTCAAAGAGAACTGTTGAACTTCGTTGATCGCCGCTGATGATTCACGAGGCAAATTGCCCAACATTTTTCGTTGACAGGTTTTGGGTTGATGGTTAATCTTCCTCCCACAACAACATATTCCAAAGGTAAGACTCCAGCCAACCTCGTGCCCCGAGTAGGCTTTTCTTTTCTACTTAACAACCCGGGAGGCCCCATGAAAGTATCACCCGTTGCCAGGACGGAATCTCTAATTGTCAAAGAAGTAGACGGCGAAACTCTCGTCTATGATCTGACAACCGACAAAGCTCATTGCTTAAACGACACGGCCGCGCGCGTTTGGAAAAACTGCGATGGCCGCAAGACAGTGAGCGAAATCAGCGCAACTCTTAGCGCCGAATCAAACACCGACGTAAAAGACGAAGTCGTTTGGCTTGCGCTAGACCAGTTGGAAAAATTTAAGCTGCTGGAAGAAGCTCCAGCCAGGCCCGGATTTCTTGCCGGCATGACGCGTCGCCAGATGGTTGCGCGGTTGGGTATCGCCGCCGTCGCCTTACCAGCGATCGTTTCGATTATCACGCCGACGGCAAGCGCGCAAGGCTCACTTATTCCACCGACCTTCTGTTGCGTTAATCCGAATGACTGCATCACCAAAAATTGCATTCAGGATGTGATCCCTTGCACTGTCTATCCGCCGAATCCTCAAAATAGCGGCAAGCAGTGCGCCTAGGTAAGCAGACGGGACACGATAATCTAATCATATGATGCAAAGGGCTGCCGCGGGCAGCTCTTTGCTTTTCCCTACTACGACCCCCGATAGTTTTCCTTCGTTGTTTTTCCTGAGTCGGCTTCTCGCTCTGCCCAGCCGCCGGCGTGCCCGTTTGTCACTCATAATCCTCAGCCTTATCAGGCTAACTATTGATCTTTGCTGCCTGCCGTGATAGTTTCAACGCCCTAAGTAAGAGGTTTTAAGTAGTCTCAGCCACCCCCGCGCAATAGTTTTCGTAATCATCGACTGAAATAGGAGTATGCCCAGTGAAGCAGCATTCAATAGGTCAATCGCCCAAAGCACGCAAAGACAGGCTCATCGTCAAGGAACTCCCGGACGAGACTCTGGTGTACGATCTGAACAACGATAAGGCGCACTGTCTTAACACTACTTCGTCGCTGGTGTGGGCACATTGCGATGGGCAGAGCAGTGTAGCTGAGATTGCTCAAGTATTAACTGCAAAAACAAACGTGAAGGTTGATGACGCAGTCGTTTGGCTGGCACTGGATCAGCTTCAGAAGTTTAATTTGATCGACGCTGCGCCA
>DATAOU010000044.1:0-4655 GCA_036265575.1 Pyrinomonadaceae bacterium | reverse complement strand
TGGGAAACTATCTCAAGACGCTGGCGGACGCCGATCTGATTCGCGCGGCCCGATACTTCGCCGGGCAACAGTTTGCGTTGAACGATGCGCGCACGACGAACGTCGGCGGCAGCATCATTAGCGCGGCGTTGAGTGAGGCGACTGGGTTTAGTCCAGAAGATCTTTATCCGCGCTACGTTCGGCTTGGGGATCCGGGTGAGTTGGCGGAAGAGATCGTTAAAGAAGCGGGTAAGAGTTTTCCGCCCTCGGTGACGCTCGCCGAAACCGAGTCGCTCATTAGCAGGCTCAGCGAGACGCGCGGGATAAAGAACAAGACCGCGCTGTTGGTGGCTGTGCTGCATCACGCGACGCCGCTCGAGGCGAAGTATTTGGTGAAGTTGCTTGCCGGAGATTTGCGGATCGGGCTGCGCGAGGGTTTGGTTGAGGATGCGATTGCGAGGGTTTTTGAGCAGCCGCTGGCGGATGTTTCTTACGCGAATATGCTTTTGGGCGATATTGGTGAAACTGCGGCGCGCGCCAGGCGTGCTGATCTACGCGATGTGAACATGCGGCTGTTTCACCCGATCAAGTTCATGCTGGCGACTCCGGCAGCCGACTTGACGGACATCGCGCGAACGATGCCGGAGGAGTTTTTAGTCGAGGATAAATTTGATGGGATACGCGCGCAGGCGCATGTTGAGAATGGCAGGGTGGCGATCTATTCGCGGACGATGGATGAGATCACGCACCGTTTTCCGGAGTTGGTTGAGCCGTTGCGATCCTTACCGGCCGATGTGATTATTGACGGGGAGCTAGTACCGGCGAGTGATGATGCGATATTACCGTTTAGCGAATTGCAAAAACGGTTGGGCCGCAAGACCGTTGGCACACAACTGTTGCAAGCGGTGCCGGTGGTGTTGGTGGCTTACGATCTTTTGTACGCACGCGGGAAGGTTTTGATAGATGAGCCACTGGCGGAGCGACGGCGTGTTTTAGAGGAAGTGGTGCCGCGGACTGGACCGCTGCGTTTGTCAGAGGGAAAAATATTCCGTGAAGCGAGTTTGTTGGACGACGAATTCGATCGCGCGCGGGCGCGTGGCAACGAAGGATTGATGATCAAGAGTCCTGGTTCTTCGTACAAGCCGGGACGGCGCGGACGCGAGTGGTTGAAGTTGAAGCGGGCGATTGCGACGCTCGATGTCGCGGTGACAGCGGTGGAAGTGGGACATGGCAAGCGACGGCATTTGTTGTCTGATTACACGTTTGCTGTGCGGCGTTCTGCCGCGGAAGACGAGTTGTTGAATATTGGGAAGGCGTACTCAGGGCTGACGGACCAGGAATTGACAGAGTTGACGGAGTGGTTCAAGGCGCACACCTTGCAAGAATTTGCTCATGGAAGGGTTCGCATCGTTGAACCGACTATCGTCATCGAAGTAACATTTGACAGAATCCAGCCGTCGGGTCGGCACAAGAGCGGGTACGCGCTTCGTTTTCCGCGAATTTTGCGGCTAAGGCCCGACAAAACGACGGCGGAAATTGATACTTTGGAGACGGTGAAAAGGCTCGTGGAGGGCGCAGAAAGCCCTCAGGACGGGCGGATCCTTGAAAAAAGTGGGTCACGAACCGGGGACGGCGGCGAAGACTAAACCCATCATTGGCCGTGGAAATAGTAAAGTTCCTATTGCCACGGCGGCCAGATGGGGGTACGATGCAACGCGTCACCGCCTCCCAGTCAGCTTTCGAACGTTATCGGTGAGCCCGGACACACAGAGCACAGGCCGCTAGCATACGCCGAGGGCGTGAGCTGCGGATACCGTGTTTGTAGTTGTGCGCTTCTTTAGTACAAATACAGTAGGGCTGCGAGCGCTTCGAGTAACAGGTAATCTGACGTTTCGACTGTTTCTCCAGATTGTTCGGGATCCAACGACGGAGTGGTATCTTCCGTAATCGTCGCTGTCGCACGAGGTGTCGGCTCCGGCCCGGGCGGTATGGGCATTTCTCCAGCTGAAGTGCTCGCTGTGACGGTGAAAACTAGCAGTAAAGCGAATACTAGGTTTTTGACGGATTTCATTGATCTTCTCCTCAAGAATGTTGTAGTCAAGCCGGTGAAGTGGTGTGCAACCAAGTAGATAATTGGTTAGTCATGATAATATCTATCAATTGAGAGGCTTGCAAGGTCCCTTACTAGTTAACGCAACTGGAGATACTTCATGCATTTGCAGACATCCATTTATCGGGAAACCAAAAATCCGAATTTGGATACGCTCGTTTCTTTATGCGAATTAGCGAAGGAACTCGAAGATGCTGGAGAGTTTGAACTGGCAGAAGAAACCTTGCGCCCCTTTTGGAAGGGTATTCCCAATCGCCCGAACACCACCGGCATAGAGGTTCGGGACAAAGCGGAATTATTATTAAGAGCAGGAACTTTAACTGGATGGTTAGGCAGTGCGAAACAGTTACCGGGCTCTCAGGAAGTCGCTAAAGATCTGATCAGCGAAAGCGCAACTATCTTCGAGTCATTTGGGTTGACCGACAAACTGGCCGAAGCCCGAGTTAATCTAGCCGTTTGCTATTGGCGCGAAGGTGGCCTCGACGAAGCGCGAGTTAACCTTCGATTGGTGCTTGATAGCCTGAAAGAAAGTCAAAGCGAACAGCGGCTGAGGGCGCTCTTAACTAGTGCGATCGTAGAAGCTGCGGCCACTAGACATCGGACGGCTTTATTGATTTACAAGCAGTCAGCCCCCTTATTTCATTCCAGCTCCAATCACTCACTTAAAGGCAGGTTCCACACGTCGTACGCGACGTTGTTGCGAAGTTTGGGAAGTTCCGAGAATCGCGAAGAGTACATAGATTTAGCTTTACTGGAATATACGGCGGCCGGCTACCATTTTGAACAAGCGGGACACAGGCGCTTTCAGGGCCGTGTTGAAAACAACGTTGGATTTCTGTTTGCAACATTAGGCAAATTCGCTGACGCGCAGCAGCATTTAAGCTGCGCACGAATGTTGCTGCTGAGCGTGGGAGACCACGGCGGCGTCGCGGGCGTCGATGATAGCCGCGCACAAGCATTTCTCCTCGAAGGTAAATACGAGTTAGCTGCGGCGGCGGCTCGCTTGGCGGTGCGTGCGCTCAGACAAGGTGGTGAACAAGCGCGACTTTCGGAAGCGCTAACGACGTATGGAAAGGCACTCGCCCGGTTGAACCGCCTTTCAGTCGCAAGAGGAGCATTAGATCAGGCAATTGAAACTGCACACCAGGCGGGTCACCCTGATGGTGGTGGGGTTGCGGCGGTTACAGTAATCGAAGAACTAAGTAGTTATCTCTCAGTTACTAACCTCCAAGAGTATTACCGCACGGCTGAAATGCTACTAGCCCATTCGCAAGAGCAACTCCTGAAGACCCGGCTGGGGGAGTGTGCGCGGCGAGTGCTGATGGCGGAATTAGATAGCGCGAAAGCGAGCACCGAACGACTAACGAACGCTCACATGTCAATGCCGCCAGGCTTCTCGCTGGACGCGGAAGTGCTTCGTTACGAAGGCAGCTTGATCCGCAAGGCGCTCGAAGATTCCGGCGGCAGCGTCACGAGGGCTGCACGCTTACTAGGCGTCACCCACCAAGGCCTCGCTTTTATTCTAAACGGCCGTCACAGCGATCTCTTGTCGATCCGCACGCCCGTCAAGAAACGCAGGCGAAGCATCATTCGCGATCATTAACTGTTCGCCGCATCCACAGTAAGATTTTTCCAGCGACTCAAGACGCGACTCAAACGCTCCGTTGGCGCTGCTTCAACAGGCAGCGCCAACGCGCTGTTTGTGCTCTAATAACGTGGCCTTTATCATTCAACTAACCGAGCGCAAGTCCGAGTACAGTTCAGCCCTTATGAAATATCGAACGCCAACTAACCACGCCGTTCTCATGAACCGTGCCGCTCTCATGAACCCTGCCGTTCCCATGAATCACGCTCTTCTCGTGAACCAGCCTGTTCTGGTGAACCAGTCCGTTCTCATGAACCGCCCGCGTTTCATGAGCCGAGGGGGCTTCATGAACCACTCGCTGCTGAAGAACGATTACTTAACGAAACGTCGCCGAACCTTCTTAACGAAACATCGCCGAACCTGCAAAGCTCAACTTACGCTCTTGGCGCTGACGCTTGCTGTCGCACTTGCACCGACAACGCAGGCGCAATCCACAAAGCGAAAGACAACACCAGCGCGCAAAACATCAGCCGCAAGTTCGCAACGACAACCAAGCGGACAACCTGGAGGTTCGGCTCCGACCACGGCCGGATCACCTACACGCGGCGGATCAACGACACCGAGCGGCTCAACCACCGCCGGATCAACCACCCCGCGACCAACAACCCCCGCGCTCTCGACATCGCACCCAGCCACTCCGGTGCAGATCGTTATCGTCAACGGCCAAACACTCAGCACCTCTGATTTCGATCCAGCCGTGCGCGAAGAAGTCGAAACTGTCGAACAAAAGATCGCCGCAGCGCGCCAAAGCGTGCTCGACCTCCAAATCAACACAACACTTCTCCAGGTCGAAGCGAAGAAACGCCGCATCGACACGCATCGCCTCTACGAAATGGAAGTGACCAATCGCATCCCCACGCCGACTCCAGCGCAGATCAAGAAATTCATCGACGATAATCGTTCGCAGTTGCAGTTAGAGGG
>DATAOU010000043.1:0-10628 GCA_036265575.1 Pyrinomonadaceae bacterium | reverse complement strand
GTTGACCACATCGGCATAGCAACATCCGAAATCGAACAGTCCCTTTCTGTCTGGCGGGACGCGTTAGGTTTGTCGGTGGATTCGACTGACGAAGTGGCCGAGCAGGGCGTGCGCGTGGCCATGTTGGCAGTCGGCGAAACACACATCGAATTGCTTGAGCCTTTAAACGACGACTCGCCGGTGGCGAAATTTTTGCAGAAGCGCGGCCCAGGTATTCATCACATCGCTCTACGCGTTCCCAACATTCGGGAGGCGCTCAGCGACTTGAAAGCAAAAGGCGCGCGATTAATTGACGAGACCCCGCGCGTGGGCGCCAATGGTTGTTTGGTTGCATTCATTCATCCTGCTGCGACCAATGGCGTCTTGTTAGAGTTAGTGGAGCATCAGGATTGATTTAGAAAGGAATATTGTTTTGACCTCAACTAAAAAAGCCTTAATCGCGGCCGCAGTGGCCGTCGCGTTTGCCCTGGGACTGATCGTTTGGCAGGTGAAGGCGCGCCGTTCGGAAACGCTCAACCTCTCAGCCGAAGATATGTCGATGATTGCCGAGGAACAGGCGCCGCAATTTCGTACCCGCCTGGCATCGGATGCAAACGCCAGAAAAGATTTCGCTGACGACTTGCGCAAGCTGCTGGCAGTTGCCGAAGAAGCACGCACCAAGGGAGTCGGCAATAAGCCGGAAGTGAAGCGGCAATTGGATCTCGTTAGGTCTGTGGTCATTGCTGAAAACTACTTCAAGTCGCAGGGCGCCGGCGAGGCTGGGCCAAACATTTCCGATCAGGAAGTTGAAGACTTTTTCAAACAACCGGTTAACCAGGCTAAGTTTGATGCCTTTATTGCTGACGCTAAGGCAAAGAACCCGCAGCTTGCCGGCGGCCAGATTCCCGAAGAGCAAATGAAGCAGGTCAAGCGGCAACTCGGTCAGGTATTGATCGGTGAGCAAAAGGCTGTGGCTGCAGGCACTGACAAGCAACGCTCCGTTGAGTTGCAGATAAAGCTCGAGCAGGCTCGGATACTGGCACAGACTTACGCGCAGGAACAACTGGCGGACAAGATGAAGGCGACCGATGCAGAAGTTGACGCCTATATTGCTCAGCATCCCGAACTCGACAGCAAGCAGAACCGATCAAAGGCTGAAGATATTTTGAAGCGGGTGCGTGCGGGTGAAGATTTCGCCAAGCTCGCGAAAGAGTTTTCGACTGATCCCGGCAGCAAGGACAAGGGCGGCGATTTAGGTTGGTTCGGCCACGGCCAGATGGTGCCCGAATTTGAACAGGCAGCGTTTGCGCTACAACCCGGACAAGTCAGTGATTTGGTGCAGACAAAGTTCGGTTATCACATTATTAAAGTTGACGAGCGCAAGAGCGAAATCAAAGACGGCAAACCGGAAGAGCAAATACACGCGCGGCACATTCTGATCGGCGAAAGCGCAGCCGGCGACAACCCATTCGCTCCGCCGCAGAGCGGTCGGGACAAAGCTCGCGCCGCGGTTGAGCAGGAAAAACAGAAGAAGGTATTGGATGAGATCGTCGCGCGTTCTCATGTTACGGTGGCCGACAACTTTTCGGTGAAGATGCCGGAACAGCAACCGCAGCAGCTGCCGCCGGGATTTGGCCAGGGCGAGCCCCAACCGCAGCCGGTTGAACCGGTGCCGCCAACGCAGAAACCAAAAGCGAGCGCGGCGCCAAAGAAGAACGCTCCGTAAACGAAGGTTGGACGGTTCAAGCAGTTCAGAGTCCCGCCTTTAGGTTGTCCTGGCGCCCAGACCGGCAAACTAAAGTTTGTACTCTGAACTGCTTGAGTTTTCGTTTAAGGTTTGCAATGCAATTTGGCGATTTTCGAGTGGAGATCGTTCCCGACGCGGAGTTTCGTCTGGACGGCGGCGCCATGTTTGGGGTCGTGCCCCGAGCGTTATGGTCCAAAGTCTGTCCGCCGGACGAGGAAAACCGCATACGGATGAACATGAATTGCTTGTTCATCGATACGGGCCGCGAACGCATTTTGATTGAAAGCGGGATCGGCGATAAGTGGTCGCCAAGACATAAAGAAATGTACGGCATCGACCGCCGGCGCGCGCTTCCTGAATCATTGCAGGCGATTGCTGGAGTTGGCGCGCAAGACGTCAGCATTGTCATAAATACGCATCTGCATTTTGATCATGCCGGCGGAAATACTGCGGTGAATAGTGAGGGCAAGGTCTCTCCGACCTTTCCGAACGCGCGCTATTTGATTTCGCAAGCCGAGTTGGACCATGCGCAAGCGCCGAGTGAGCGTGATCGCGCCAGTTACTTTCCTGAAAACTGGCAGCCGTTAATAGAAAGCGGCCAACTGGAAACCACCGACGCCGACTACGAAGTTGTCCCCGGCCTGAAAATGGAAACACATCCGGGCCACAATCGCTCGATGCAGTGCTGGCGTTTGCAGTCGCAAGGGCAAACGATGTTTGGCTTTGCCGATCTGGTTCCCATGAAGGCGCATGTGTCTTACCCCTGGATCATGGGATACGATCTCTTTCCGGTGGAGACGCTCGAGGCGAAGAAGAGGTTGTTGCCACAAGCGGCGCGGGAAGACTGGACCTGCCTGTTTTATCATGATCCGGATCAACCATTGTGCAAGCTGGTTGAAGCAGACGGAAAGCTGCGTGCGGTTGGTATTGAAGTTTAGGAAAGCTTGAACGATGAAGAGAACACTGCTGCTTATTGCGTTAATCATCGCCTGCGTTGTTTCTCCAGGCAGCAGTTTCGCTCAGAAGCGAGGCCCGTCGACTGCGGCGGAGCGTGCGAGAGCAGTTGAGATTGCCACGTTGCTGGAAAACGATCCGCTGAACAAGAATGCCAAAGCTTTGAGTCGGGAGTTTCTAGTTTGGCTGATCGAGATACCGGATATCACCGTCACAATTTGCACCGGCATGCTCGGCGACTACTCAAAGATCAAGGGCGACTATGCGGGAACGATCACCACGCAGTTGAGTTTTGCTGAAACGAAGTTTGTCATCGAGCATCCTGAAGAAGCCAAAGACGAGTATCGCGTGTATCTCGCCGGGGTTGAGAGCGCGCTAAGGACCTATCAGAACATCAAAAAAGCCAAGCCACGGGTACGTCTGGAACCACTGGAAGAATTGTTAGTAAAACAGCAAGCAGGCCAACTTCCGGAATTCATCAGGAACGCGATGCCTGGATGCAAATAGCCGGGAACGACTGTCCCACAAAATGACCACAGCAAAAATTGGAATCATCGGTGGCAGCGGGTTGTACCAAATGCCTGAGCTTCTCGACGTCGAAGAGGTCGAGTTGGAAACGCCGTTTGGAAAACCATCCGATGCCTTCATCGTCGGTACTCTTGAAGGGGAAGCGGTGGCTTTTCTGCCGCGACACGGGCGCGGCCATAGTTTTACGCCGACCGAAGTTCCTTATCGCGCCAATATATATGCAATGAAGATGCTGGGTGTGGAACGAATACTTTCGGCGTCGGCCGTCGGTTCGTTACAAGAGCAATACGCCCCACTGGACATGGTGATTCCGAGCCAGTTTTTCGATCGCACGCGCGCACGCGCTCGCGAATCAACGTTTTTCGGTGAAGGCATTGTGGCGCATGTGACTTTTGCACATCCCGTTTGCAGCGAAGTAGGCGACGTGCTTGAACACGCGTGCAAAGTTACACAAGTGAAGACCCACCGCGGCGGAACGTACCTGTGCATGGAGGGACCGGCGTTTTCAACGAAGGCCGAGTCCGAAGTCTACCGTTCATGGGGTATGGATGTTATCGGGATGACGAATCTGCAGGAAGCAAAGCTCGCGCGCGAGGCCGAGATTTGCTACGCCACGCTGGCGCTGGTTACCGACTATGATTGCTGGCACCCCGGCCACGACGATGTAACCATCGACATCGTAGTTGAATACCTGAATAAGAATGTTCGCAACGCGCAACTGATCATGAAGGAAGCTGTCAAACAGCTGGCTAGCTCCGAACGGAATTGCAAGTGCGGTTCAGCGCTGAAGAACGCCATCTTTACTGCGCCGCACTTATGGCCGCCTGACACCCGGGAAAAGCTCGATCTGATCGTCAAAAGATATGCGCTCGAGTGAAATTGTTTTGAGTTAAATTAAGGAAATCTGCATCCAAAGTGTCGGAGCACGTAGTAAGAGGTATTTTATGAAGAAATTCCTGGTAGCGATGATCGTTGTCCTGGCGGCGATTTCCCTGCAAGCATCGGTTTGCAACGCGCAGGGCGCGGCGAAGATCGGTCCTGACCCGTCAACGGTGCGCGACGAAGATCTCGAAAAAGATTCGTTGCACAACCTGGAAGTCGCCTGGCATTACTTCAAGTTAAAGAAGGCTTATGTGGCAGCGATTAAGCGCTGCGAAGAAATTGACGCCGGCAACCCCACTTTCGCGAAGATGGATGAAGTGCTGTTTATTGCCGGCGAGAGCAGTTTGCGGCTGGCGGAAAACCGCGGCAAGCAAAAGATCAAAGAAAAGAGCACCGAGCAGTTGCGACAGGACGCGCGCGTCTATCTTTCGCGGCTGGCGGCTGAATACCCTAACAGCGAGTTTCTGAAAAAAGCTGAAGATGACCTGCGGGCCCTCGGTGGCGCTATACCCAAGCCGACGCCGTAATAATTAAAGAACGCCAACAGATTTACCATTTACCATTTGGCATTTCTCATTTACCAACGATACTCGTCACCGAGAGAGCGCGCTAAGATTTCCGCAATGACAAATGACAAATGGTAAATGATTCCTTTCGCTTTTAACGTTTACAGGACAACAACGAAAAAATAAAAACATGTCACTATTAGTAGTTGGTTCAGTTGCATTCGACGCGGTGGAAACTCCTTTCGGCAAGTGCGAAAAGATGCTGGGCGGGTCAGCGTCGCACTTCTCAATTTCCGCAAGCTACTTCACTGACGTTCGCATTGTCGGCGTGGTGGGCGGTGACTTTGGCGACGACGACGCAATCGTCTTTGCCACGCATGCCGTCGACACCACCGACCTGGAAAAGATTCCGGACGGCAAGACGTTTCGCTGGTTTGGACGCTACGATTACGATTTGAATGTGGCTCACACGCTCGATACTCAGTTGAACGTGTTTGCAGACTTCAAACCGAAGCTATCCGAACGGTCAAAGCAGTCGCGTTTGGTGTTCCTGGGAAACATTCAGCCGGACCTGCAACGCGAAGTTCGCGAGCAGGTTCCTAATGCCGAGCTGGTGGCGCTCGACACGATGAACCTATGGATCGACAACACGCGTGAATCATTGTTGCGGACGATCAAAGGCGTCGATGTTGTTATCATCAACGATGCTGAGGCAAGGCAGTTGACCGAGATACCCAATCTCATCAAGGCGGCGCGCGCCATTCTCTCGTGGGGACCGAAAGCTTTGATCGTAAAGCGTGGCGAATATGGCGCGGCTCTTTTTACCCACGATAATTATTTCGCGATCCCAGCCTATCCGCTCGAGTCTGTTTTCGATCCGACCGGGGCAGGCGATACTTTTGCAGGCGGCTTTATGGGTTATTTGGCCAGCCAGGAGAAACTCGATGACGCCGCCATGCGCCGCGCAATGATCTTTGGTTCGGTGATGGCCTCATTCAACGTCGAAGAGTTTGGTACAGCGCGAGTGCGGCGTTTGACGCACGCGGAAATTAACGATCGCTTCAGTGAGTTCAAACGAATGACTACTTTTGAAGAGATTCCGTTTGAACGGGTAGCTCAGGCTGTCAAATAGTTTTTATTCTTGGTCTTAGGTCTTTGGTTTTTGGTCTTTGATTGTTGTGTTAGTAGCCGCGCACGCCTAAGTCAAAGACCAAAGACCAAAGACCCAAGACCAAAGGCCAAACAGGAGATCATATGTTCTGTCCAGTTTGTGAATCTGAATACGAGCCAGGCATCGCGCGTTGTCCCGACGACAATTCGGAGTTGGTGGCACGACTGACGCCCACTAACACCGCTCACGACAGCAGCGAAGCGAAGTGGGTGCCGCTGCACAACCTCGGCTCGCCGGTTGAAGCGGAGATGGTGAACGACATCTTTACCAAGAATGGCATTCGCTCAGTAGTGCAATCCGGAGGCGCCGATGCTTTTTCGCCGTTGCTGTCGAGCACTTCGCCGGGCTCAATTATTCTTGTCGACGAACGAGACTTTGATCGCGCGAAAGAACTGTACGAAGCATTCTTTGGCGGCGACACGACGCCACTCACCGGCGGCGAAACTGACGAAGACGAAGGATAGAAGTTCAGAATCGAGGATCGTTGGAGAGCCCGGCCCCACTTCATGGTCCAGCCTTTCAGCTGCTCTTGCCAGGGTGAGACAAACTAAAAGAAGGGCTCAACGTCTATCTTCGGTTAGTACCGCGAAGCAGTTAGGTAACTTAGCCCAGGGTTGCCGCGTTGCGGCTACCCTGGGTTTGAGGTTTAAAAGAAGTTTCCACCCCGAAGGGGTTGCGTCTATTCAATCGAGATTACACAACCCCGTTGGGGTAGTTATTCCTTTTGTTGATCTGTTACCCAGGGTAGCCGCGCGGCGCGGCAACCCCGGGCTAAGTTACATAACCGCTTCGCGGTACAAATCACATTCGACTCGATCAAACAGTCTTTGCTTTGTGTCTATCTAAGCGACACAGACTCTAAGGTTCTTACTCTAAACTTCTTGCAACAAACCATGGTTATGCTCTGAACCGTTTCAACATCCATGACCGCCGCACCTGACCAGCCCATCGCCGTTTTCATCACGGCAGCCAACAAAGACGAAGCTTCCCGTTTAGCGGAGATGCTGGTTGAGCGAAATCTCGCCGCGTGTGTGCAGATTCTGCCGGCAATTGAGTCTATCTACCGTTGGCAAGGAAAGATTGAACGGCAGCCGGAAGTGCTATTGATTGCCAAGACACTCGCTGCGAAATTTGCGGATTTGGAAAGGGAAGTGCGCGCCATTCACAGTTACGAGACGCCTGAGATCGTAGCAGTTCCCTTGACGGCGCTATCCGAGCCCTACCGCCAATGGCTCAATGCAAATGTAGTTTCCAAGTGAGGTCGCGATTAATCGTCGCGATATTGGTATTCGTCCGTGACATTGCTCGCAGGGTCGAGGAATGAACGTTGGCTGTCAACAATAATCTTAACGACCTCGGCGGGGGAGTCGGTCAGATGCAGCCGTTTTAGATCTTCGTCAGTCAGCTTACCTTCCTTCAAGCCAAAATCGCGCACCCAATTCAGCAACCCTTCCCAATACTTCGTTCCGAAAAGCACGACTGGAAAGTTGCGAATCTTCTGCGTTTGAATCAGTGTCAACGCTTCGAAGAGTTCGTCCAGCGTGCCAAAGCCGCCGGGAAAAATAATGAAGCCCAAGCTGTACTTCACGAACATCATCTTGCGCACAAAGAAGTATTTGAACTTTAGACTGCGAGTGAGGTATGGGTTTGAGCTCTGTTCAAAAGGCAGTTCAATGTTGCAGCCAACCGACAAACCGCCCGCTTCAAAGGCGCCGCGATTAGCAGCCTCCATGATTCCCGGCCCGCCGCCCGTTATGACTGCAAAGCCATCGCGCGCCAGCAACGCCGCAGTTTCCTGAGCCGCAGCATAATCGGGATCGTCGACGTGGGTGCGCGCAGAACCGAAAATTGAAACGCCCCGAGTCAACGTGGCCAGTTCGTCGAAGCCGGTAACGAATTCACCCATGATACGAAACACGCGCCAGGTGTCGGTGTGGGTAAACTCATCGGGCCGTGGGCTCTCGAGCAGTTGCTCGTCCTGCGTGGTTCCCGGTTTGTGCTCGTCTGGTTCTAGTATGTCGCTCATTTTTTCCTGCAAAGCCCCAGTCTGTTCGGAAATCTTTGGCCGCGGATCAGTGCGGATTACGCAGATATGAAAAGAAGGAGCAAATTCCGCAATCGAACCTTCTGACTTTCTGATTCGCGCGAATTCGCGTTCATCCGCGGCTAAACCTCTCCTCCATCGGCACAGACTAAAGCCTATGCTACTTAAATGCCCATGATGCTGTAGCCGCAATCGACGTAGATAACTTCACCGGTAATTGCGGAAGACATCGGACTACACAGAAAGACAGCTGTGCTGCCAACCTCGCGCGCTTCGACGTTGCGTCGCAATGCCGCGCGCTCGGCATGGTGCTTCAGCATCGTCGAAAAATCAGAAACACCGCGAGCGGATAACGTTTGAATAGGACCAGCGCTGATTGCGTTGACGCGGATATTGCGCGGGCCGAGGTCACTTGCCAGGTAGCGCGTGCTGGCTTCCAACGCCGATTTGGCAACGCCCATCACGTTATAGCCGGCGATAACTTTCTCTGCGCCGTAATAGCTCATGCAGACGACGCTGCCGCCTTCGGTCATCAATGGCATCGCCGCGCGCGATAGTTGGACCAGCGAGTAAGCACTGATCTCGAGCGCGGTCAGAAAGGCGTCGCGACTGGTGTCCAAATATTCGCCGCTGAGGGCTTCACGCGGCGCATAGGCAATGCTGTGGATCAGAAAATCCAATTTGCCAAACTCTTCGCCAACCCGCTTGAAGGTCGCGTCAACTTCGTCCTGCTTGGTAACGTCGCAAGGCAACAGCAACGAGCCCGGCATCGCTTCGTTAGTTAACCCTTCGACATTTTCCTTCAGCCGATCGCCCTGGTAAGTAAAGGCGAGCTTCGCGCCCGCTTCGTGCAGAGCCAGCGCTGTCGCCCAGGCGATTGAGCGCTTGTTGGCAACACCGAAGATGATTCCGTTTTTGTTTTGCAACATAGAAGTCGAAGTATCAATAAAGTCTGGTTAAAGAGCAAGCCAACGTACTGAGCCGCGGCAAGCAGTTTCAGAGTACAACCTCCAGGTATCCCTGTCCTGGCAATAGCAAGCTAAAGCTTGGACTCTGAACTACCGGCTCGGCTCCAGAAATTAATGCTTGAAGTGTCGAATGCCGGTAAAAACCATCGCGATATTATGTTCATCGCAGGCCGCGATTACCTCCGCGTCGCGCACTGAACCGCCAGGCTGGATGACTGCGGTGATTCCATGTTTGGCGGCTTCATCAATGCCGTCGCGAAAAGGGAAGAAGGCATCGGACGCGAGCACCGAACCTTTCACCGGTAACACGGCACGCATCGCGCCAATCTTGACCGAATCAACGCGCGACATTTGTCCGGCGCCGACGCCGACTGTCTGCTCATCGCGTGCGTAAACAATTGCGTTTGACTTGGTGTGTTTACAAACTGTCCACGCGAACATCAAATCTCGGATTTCGTCTTCGGTGGGTTCGCGCTTGGTGACGGTCCTTAGGTCTGCTCGCTTCAGTTGGTGCGTGTCCCGAGTTTGCACCAGCATGCCACCCGAGATTTGTTTGTATTCGACGCCCTCGCGGTTTTTGCGTTCGCGAACTTTCAAAACGCGCAGGTTCTTTTTGGACTTCAAAATTTCGAGTGCAGCGAGCTCGTATTCCGGAGCGACGAGAACTTCGGTGAAGATTTCAATGATCGCGCGCGCAGCAGCCTCATCGATTTCGAGATTTGAAGCTACCACGCCACCAAAAGCCGAGGTTGGATCAGTGGCCAGGGCGCGCCGGTATGCTTCCTCGGTGGTCGCGCCCAGCGCGACGCCGGCAGGGTTGGTGTGCTTGATGATGGCGCAGGCTGGTTCATCAAAATCGCAAACCAGTTGCCAGGCAGCGTCGGCATCGACGTAGTTGTTGTACGACATCTCTTTGCCGGACAGGAGCTCGGCATTGGCGATGCCGCTCTGCATCCCAGTCTTGTACAAACCCGCAATTTGATGCGGATTCTCGCCGTAACGCAGATTCGCACTCTTGCTAATGGTCCATTGGGCCGAACCCGGAAGGCTTCCCCGAAAAGTCTCTATCGAGAATTCTTCCGAATCGATTTTAGGTGCGTCTGCTGAAGACTTGATTCCTTCCGAACCAAGATGTCCAGTGATGATGCCAATGCCGCCGGTATGGCCACCTGCTTCATTGACCGTTTGAGAGAGTTGCGCGGAGAGGTAAGCATACACAACCATGTCGTACTGGGTTGTTCGGGAGAACGCGTCACGCCCGAGCTTTTGTCTGGTCGCCCGGGAGATGCTGCCCGCAGTGCGTTTCAATTCCTCAATTACTCGCGCGTAGTCCTTAAGAAAAACAACGACCGTGACAGAGTCCCAGTTCTTAGCAGCCGATCGAATCATCGCCGGTCCGCCAATATCAATCTGCTCGACTGCTTCCGCCAGCGTTACCCCTGTTTGCTTGATCGTTTCCTCGAACGGATAAAGATTGACGACAACCATGTCGATCGGTTCGATCCCATGCTTGCTCATTGCTGCTTCATGTTCGGGATTATCGCGAACGCCCAACAACGCGCCGTGAATCTTCGGATGCAGAGTCTTCACGCGCCCGTCCATCATCTCGGGAAAACCAGTCACGTCGGAAACGTCACGCACTTCAATACCGGCATCGCGCAAGACTTGCGCCGTGCCGCCGGTGCTGATGATTTCAACGCCCAACTCATTAAGAGCGCGCGCGAAGTCAACGATTCCGGTTTTATCGGAGACGCTAATGAGCGCGCGCCGAATTTTTCGCAAGCCGAGGTCTGTCTCGTCGGTCATTGGTCTAACGTCAAACTGTTTTGGATTTGAAATGTATTGTTTA
>DATAOU010000042.1:0-2117 GCA_036265575.1 Pyrinomonadaceae bacterium | reverse complement strand
CTCCGGCGTTTGCCAGTTCACTGAGCACTTTTTCCAATTGCTCTCGATGACCAGGGGCCGGCCGATACTAAGAGACGGAGTAAACCGAGCCTGTAGTCTTCGATTTTGAGTCGGCGTCAATCCCCATCGCGCGCGTGAATTCTTCCCATGAAGGACCGTTCACGAAAGTATCAGTGTGCCATGCACCCAAATCGCGTTTGTCGGGAGGCACAGCGGTTCCCGCAGCTTCCACCGTTGCTTTTGGGCCGAGATGCGTAATCACGGCATAATCCCATGCGTCACCGTCCTGATGACGAAGAACAATGAAATGATCGGGCATGGGGTTAGCGGGATTTGGCGTCTTGAGCCAATCGCCCAATTGAAGTGCTTTGCCTAGCGCCGCTTTTGCAAAATGGACGTGATAAACATCGGTCCTTTTGCCAGCTCCAGCGGTCGGCTGCTTTTCGCCTGCGTTGGGTGTTGGCGATGTCTGGCCGTGAACGGATGTTCCAGGTAATGCGCCAAACAATATGATGGCCGCAATGGTAATGACTGATTTCATGCTGATGGTTCTTTCTGGTTAGGGTTGAACGCGAACTCGTTTGAGCGCGCGCTAGCAGCTGAGGCACGTTGTGTACAGCTGGCTGCTTCTTTTGTTGCGCGGAGATATAGGACCGCCGGCCTGGGTGTCAATGGTTATTTCGAGTCGTAGAAAGGATGGTCAGCATCATTTCACCAATCTTGGGCACCCACTGTCCCTCAATATTCGACGAAGGCCTCGTCTGGATAGCAGTACAACCAACGTTCGCCAGGCTGCGCCGATGCAATCACCGGGTGACTACTGGCGGCCGCGTGTTTGCTGGCGTGCTGATTCGGCGAGCTGTCGCAGCAGAGCGTGACTCCACACGTCTGGCACGTCCGGAGATGCACCCAATACGAACCGATCTTCACGCATTCTTCACATTCGCGACGCTGGGGCTGCTTAATCGACGCAATCGCAATCGCATCCAAATGAGAACATGCTCGCATACTATTAATATATCAGTGCGGCGATGTTGGGTTAGCTGAACCGTTGCGGCGTGATGCCAGGCTCATGTGGATTCCGGCGACGGCCATTCCGCCTTCGCCGACAGCAGCGGCGCAACGCTTCACCGATCCAGAGCGTACATCGCCGGCAGCAAAGATTCCTGGAAGACTCGTTTCAAGCGGAGCAGGGCGGCGTTTGTTTTCGCGCCACGCCGGTGCTTCCACGACGTCGTTCCCAGTTTTGACGAAACCTTTTTCATCTCGCTGAATTTCCGGCGGCAACCAGTCCGTGCAGGGGCGGGCGCCAATCATCGAAAAAACGGCCGGCGTCCGCACAACCTGGCGTTCGCCTGTTTTTGTATTTTCCAGCTCGATTTGCTCCAGCTTTTTTCCGCCGGACATTTTGCGGATCTCAGTGTTGTAGAGAATCTCAATGTTTTCACGAGCCTGCACTCGACGCGAAAGGTAATCGGACATTTTGTTGGAAATGTCGTTTCCCCTAACGACAAGTAGCACCTTGGCCGCACCGTCGGAAAGAAACATCGCCGCCTGGCCGGCTGAATTGCCGCTGCCCGCGACCACAACCGTCTCGTTGCGACACAGCTGACCTTCCCGCGCGGTGGCGGCGTAATAAACGCCGACACCTTCGAATTGTTCTCGTGCCTCGGCATTGAGTCGGCCGTAATCGGCACCAGTGGTAATCAGGACAGCTTTTGCATGCAGCGCCGTGCTGCAACCTTCCGTCTCGAGACATGCATGGTACTCGCCATCAGGATGGTACTGGAGCGAGAGGGCGGCGGCCGGCGTGGAAAATTTCGCGCCGAACCGGTAGGCCTGCAGTTGGGCGAGCCATGTTAATTCGCCGCCACCAATGCCGGTGGGGAAGCCGAAGAAATTTTCAATGAGTGACGACGAACCGGCTTGCCCGCCCGGGGCATAACTCTCCACAACCACCGTCTTCAATCCCTCGGATGCGGCATACACCGCTGCGGCCAGGCCGGCCGGCCCAGCGCCAACAATGGCGAGATCACAAAATACTTCGGTCTCATTTTCTTCCGCGAGCGACCGCAGTAAGCCGGCTTCGCGTGCAACCTCGCGCAGGGAGGGCTTGC
>DATAOU010000041.1:0-22676 GCA_036265575.1 Pyrinomonadaceae bacterium | reverse complement strand
CATTCGCATTGGGTCTCTGGCTCTCGGCAAGAAGAGCAAGTTGCGCCGCGCCCTTAACTTTGCCAGTTTCTTAATTAATTGTTCCTGGCAATTGGCGCGCTCGCCACGCTTTGATGTGGTTGTGGCCTTAACGTCGCCACCGCTGATCTCTTACCTTGGTTCACTCTTTGTTCGTATCAAAGGTGGTAAGTTTTTCTTCTGGGTCATGGACCTCAATCCCGATGAAGCAATCGCCGCCGGCTGGGTGCGGGAAGATTCACTAACGGGGAAGACGCTGGCCCGATTTCTCAAGTCGAGCCTGGACCATGCAGACGGCATCATCGCTCTGGATCACTTTATGAAGAGTCGCATTGTTGCCAAGGGAGTTGAGCCCGAGCTGGTAACTGTGCTGCCGCCGTGGGCGCACGACGATCAGGTTCAGTACGACCAGCAGGGCAGGGAAGCCTTTCGCAAGGAACACGGTCTGACAGATTCGTTCGTCGTGATGTATGCGGGCAACCATAGCCCCTGTCATCCATTGCAGACTTTGCTGGATGCAGCGCGGCGATTATCTGATCGAAGTGAAGTCGTGTTCTTGTTTGTTGGAGGTGGTAGCGAGCAGGAAAAGGTGCGGCAATACGCCGCTGAAAACAGGCTGAACAACGTTCGCTGTTTGCCATATCAGAGCAGCGAAAAGCTGTCAGCGTCTCTCTCCGCGGCAGACCTTCACACAGTGGTTATGGGTGATGTTTTTGTTGGAATTGTGCACCCATGCAAACTTTATAATATATTAAGGATTGGTAGTCCTTTTCTGTATATTGGGCCGGCAAAAAGCCACGTCAGCGAAATAATTGCGCGGCTTGAAACTGGTTATCCGGCTTATGCTGCAAATCACGGTGACGCTGGCCTGGTAATTGATCATATACTGACGGAGCTTACGCATGGCCGGAAACGAAATCGCAGCCGCGTCCCCGAAAGCGCGAACGCTTTTTCCAGAGAAACGCTGATGCCGCAAATGATCAGTTTGCTCGAATCACGTAAGCTGATGGAGAACCTTTCAGCGCAGTCGATCAGCGATAGCCGGGTTTTTGCCGGCCGCTCCAGTTAGTTAAAACAAACTCCCGAGAACCCGAACGAGGTCGTCCCCCGTGAATACGTATTTCGCCCTTTTTTTAATCGCCACAATTTCGGCGCTCATCATTACGCCGCTTGTGCGCCGCTTCTGCCAGCGGTACAAGCTGCTGGACGTGCCGACTGATGCTCGCCGCGTGCACACGTACGGCATTCCGCGGTTAGGCGGCGTGGCGATTTTTGCCTCTTTTATTTTGGCGCTCTCAGCCTTGCCACTAGTTTCGAATCTGCTAACCGATTCGCTGCGATCGCATGTTTCCGAACTCATCGTTATCTTAATTCCGGCGACGCTTGTGTTGCTGCTCGGTATTTACGATGACCTGCGAGGCACCAATGCAGTCGTCAAGTTCGTGGCGCTCGGACTGATAGCTTCACTGTTTTATGCAATGGGCGGCCGGATCGAAGTTCTGGGTGTACCCTTTGTGGGAGCGGTTCATTTTCACCCAGCGATCGGATTTGTCATCACCGTTTTCTGGTTGGTTGGAATATCAAACGCGTTCAACTTGATCGACGGCATAGATGGACTCGCGCCCGGTGCGGCACTCTTTTCATCGGTAGTCATCCTGGTGGTTTCACTGGCCGGAGAGAATCCACTAATGGTAGTTGTGGCACTCGTGCTGTGCGGTTCGCTCACCGGATTTCTCCGTTACAACTTCAATCCGGCATCAATCTTTTTGGGAGACTCAGGCGCTCTGTTTGTCGGTTTCCTGCTGGCATCGTTGTCAGTTCAGGGCGCGCAAAAAGCAACTACTGCAGTAGCGGTGATCACTCCAATACTCGCGTTTGGTTTGCCCGTGGTCGACACCGGCATGACCATGGCGCGCAGGTTAATAAGCGGGCGGCCGCTTTTTCAGGGTGACGGCGAACACATTCATCACATGCTTTTGGCGCGCGGCTGGTCGCAACGTCGCGTAGTGTTAATGCTCTACGCAGTCTGCGCCGTGTTTGGCCTGGTGGCGGCACTTTCAACCAAGACATCTTCGCCGGTAACCGGCCTGGTGTTGTTTGTAATCGCGGTAGCGGTAATTGTCGCGGTCGGCCATCTGCGCTATCACGAGGTTGACGAATTACGCGCAGGCATGAAACGGACGGTCGGCGATCGTCGTGTTCGCGTCGCTAACAACATTCGCGTGCGCCGTGCCAGTTTGGCGTTAACGAAAGCGCATAACCTCAACGAGATGTTCGGGGCGGTTGGGAACATGCTGGAGTTCGAAGAGTTTGCCTATGCCAACGCGCAAATTGGGCAGCTGAATCATGCTGCTGCAAATGAGCGGGCTTACCTACTTGCCAGGAAAAAAGGTGGTCCCGAAGGTTTGGAATTCGTGAATGGACGCATTGCCTGGTCATGGTCAGGTGAGGGGGTCAGTGCGGATGATGTGATCGGTTCTTCCGAACACTGGTGTTTTCGCCTGCCGTTAGCCACCGCCAATGGCGACTGGGGCTGGATGAATCTGTATCGTCCGCTGGCTGGTCCACCGTTATTGCTGGACATGAATTATCTCGCCAGCTTTCTGCAGACAGAACTTTCAGCCGCTGCGGAACGAATTCTTCGAGCGCAGCCGACGCATTCAAGTTTTGAAAAGCTCTCCTTGTCTGTAACCGCAGAAAAAGCCGCCGGTTAATGTCCCAGGTCACAACTGCCGAAACAATGCCAGGCGCTCAGGAGGAGACGTTTAAGTTGCGTCTTGCTCGCGTGCTGGGGATTCTCGTGTTTGCGGGACTGCTGGCGCTGCTGGTCATAACGGCGATTCCATACGGAACCGCCGAAGCATGGTGGAAAGCATTCTTCATCTGCGCCGCGTTTTCTTTGGCTGTTCTCTGGTTGATCGAAGGCTATCTAACTGGCGCATGGATTACGGAAGGTTCGTCAATCATCTTGCCGTTGGTGGCGCTGGTATTGTTTTGTTTCCTGCAAACGATTCCGCTGGGCAATCAAGCTGGTGGTACGCGGTGGTTGAGCGCTGATCAATTTGAGACGCGCTTCTTTGCGCTCCAGGTTTCCGCGCTAATACTGTGCGGCCTCTTTCTATTCCGTTATATATCGTCGCCGGGGCGACTGCTGCTGGTGATTAATTTCGTGATCGTGATCGCAGTTGCCAGTGCGATTTTCGGAGTCATCAGGCAAACAACCCAACACGGAGTCGGCTTTGGGTTGCCATTGTTGAAGCCGGACCAGGGCTACGGGCAGTTTATCAATCGCAACCATTTCGCCTTCCTAATGGAGATGGCTCTCGGTCTGGCGCTGGGAATGATCCTCGGCGGCGGTGTTAAAAGGGATCAGGTGTTACTTTACCTGGCGGCATTGATTCCCGTTTGGACTGCCTTGGTCCTTTGCAGCTCCAGAGGCGGACTCATTGCAATGATGGCTCAGGTTATTGTGGCCGCATTTCTCGTCAGCGGGTTTCTACAAAGTCGTCGTGGAGTGCCGGGAACAAATGCGCCTGAATCAACATCCAAAGTGTTGCGGCTACTTAGATCTTCACCGGTCAGGATCGCTTTGTTCCTGGTTCTGGTTTGCGGGGTTGTCTTTGGCACTCTGTACCTTGGCGGTGAGCAGTTGGCGACGCGTATCGAGCAGTCGCGCACCGAATTGGCTGGCGACACTGCCGAGCTCAATCAAGGAGTGAAGAGAAACGAAACCTGGGCGATGACACTGAAAATGTTTGCGGCGCATCCGATCCTAGGCGTCGGCATGGGCGCTTACTGGGTCGCGGTGCCTGCATTTCACAATGCGTCCGGCACCTTAACGCCGCAGGAGGCGCACAACGACTATCTCGAGTTACTTGCCAGCGGCGGCCTTGTCGGACTTGGGATCGCCATTTGGTTTTTCGTTGCTGTCGCTAAAAAGGCGAAGGCAAATTTAGGTTCGCCGAATCGCCTGCGCCGGGCGGCTTGCTTAGGAGCCTGCATCGGCATAGCAGGTGTCGCCGTTCACAGCCTGGTGGATTTTGGACTTCATATGCTGATAAACGCGCTCGTGTTCACAACGCTGATCGTAATTGCGACATCCGAACAACCATGGGACACAGAAGTTATTCACGAAACATGATTAGGACTGCGGCATTAAATCGTCTGTTGGCGCTGCTGCTGGCGCTATCGCTCGGCTCGGCCTTCGCCATGATTCCGCAATCCGGGGGCGCCAGCGCGTTCCAGGGCCAGGACATCATGGGCGGCGCGGCCATCGTGTTTAAGCGGCCGCAGCGCGTGCGCGACATCGTTGGTGGCGCATCGATGTTGGTAGTCAGGCGGCAGCCCAAACCGTCGCGTCCTGAAGTTGCACGAAATACTACCGACCGCCGCCGTCCGCGGCCGCAACCCGGCGAGCCTGAAGTAGTCGATGCGAAGTTGTCCGACGCCGATCAGGGCGAGGCGTTTAAAGCGCAGGGAAATACTTACTACGACCTCGGCGACTTTGCTCATGCGATTGAGGCCTACCTGAACGCGGCCAAGCACGTTCCCAAAGACGCGACGATTTACAACAACCTGGGCGCCGCCTACTTCAGCACCGGCAAGAATGCCGAGGCCCTGGAAGCGTTTAAGAAAGCGCTCGCGGCCAAGCCTGATGATGCAGACGCTTTTTTCAACATCGGCATTGTTTATGGGGCCACTGATAAGCAGGCAGATGCGTTAGCCGCATTTAAAGAAGCGGTGCGACTGAAAGCTGATTGGCCTGAGGCCTTGAATGCGCTCGGCGATACTTATCTTGGTCTCAACCAATATGCTGAAGCGGCAAAGGCTTTTGAAGAAGTTGTCCGGCTGCAACCCGACAATGCGGCTGCCTTCAGCAATTTAGGTTTTGCTTACGATCGCCTGAACCTCGAAGCTAAATCAATCGAGGCGTTGCAGAAAACCGTTAAACTGAAACCAAACGACGCTGTTGCTTATAACAACCTCGGCGCCAGTCTTTTCAAGAGCGGAAGCTATAAAGACGCGATTGAAGCTTTCAGTAATTCGCTGCGGATCAATCCAAGTGATCCGGAAGCGCTTAACAATCTCGGCGCCGCGTATTACATCACCGAGCAATACAGCAATGCGCTGGAGAGGTTCTTACAAGCGGCGAGCGCCAATCGAGAGTCTGCCGAAGTTCAATATAATCTCGGCAACGCTTATTACATGTTGGGCAAGCTGCCAGAAGCCACCAAGGCATATCGCGAAGCGATCCGCCTCAAGCCTGACTACGCTGAAGCGCGAACGAATTTGGGTAGTTTGCTGATTGCCCTGAACGAGCCGAAGTCGGCCGCGACGGAGTTGCAGGAAGCGATTCGTTTGCAGTCCGACAATCCGGTAGCGCATAACAATCTTGGTTACGCCTATGCGCAAATTGCGGAGCAAAGCGAGAAAGCCGAAGCTCAGGAGTATTATCAAAAGGCAGTAGCTTCTTACAAAGAAGCGTTACGTTTGCGACCGAACTATCCGAAGGCGCTAAATAATCTCGGCTTGATCTTGAACAAGCTCGGTGATTACCCGGGCGCTATTGAAAACATCAAAAAGGCGTTAGAGCTACGGCCCGACTTTCCCGAGGCTTATTACAATCTGGGGACGGCCTACTTCAACCAGAAGCAGTTCAAAGAAGCAATCCCAGCATTCCAAAAAGCGATCGAGCTAAGGCCGGACTTCGTTGATGCCTATAACAATCTGGGAGCAGCGGCTTATCAAACTGGCGACTTTGACCAGGCCATTGCCGCTTATGTAAAGACACTTTCCTTGCGTCCAGCCAGCGCTGAGACCCAGAACAATCTCGGCAAGCTCTATGTCAGGACGAAGCGTTACCAGGAGGCGGTCACGGCCTTTAAGGCGGCGATTGCGCTCAAGCCAGGTTATGCAGAGGCCCATTTCAACCTGGCCGTCGCCTACACGGCGACCGGTAACAAATTGGGTGCACTGGAAGAGTATCGAACGTTAAAAACGCTTGATCCGCGACTGGCGGACGAGTTTTATCAGCGGTTCGTCAAGAAATAGGGGTAGTTTGCGACTTTATGAAGATGTATCTTGAAGAATCCGCCCAATTAGGCGCAAAAAGGATTGACCTGTACGGGGAAACCGCTGTAGACTGCGGCCTCTCAGGGCGAAAAATCAGTTCTTGCCAGTGCGTCACGAAGTGAAGGGACAACTAACTATGAGTATAAGACAACGGAAAAGTATGAAGGCAATCGCCGTATTTGTGGCATTTGCTGTGGCCCAGATTTCAATTCAGATGAGTTTTGCCAGCACGGTTTCGCCCTCCTATGCGATGCTTGTGCAGCAGCAACTGATAGTCAGAGTAAGCACCAGTGGCAACCGGCCAATCCTGGTCAACGGCAACAGCACCGCCAGTGGCGGTAGCCTCGCGACGGGCGCCATCATCGAAACTCCAGACGGCGTCAGTGCAACGATTGACCTGGGTCCGCTCGGCACTTTGGATATCGCACCGAACTCTAAAGTCGTGCTCGACTTTGATTGTCCGCCAGCCCCACCGACTCCTCCGCCAGCGGGAACTGAACCAGAACCCTGCAAGGTCAAGGTAAAAGTGTTGGCAGGCTGCGTAGTCATGAAGACTAAGAAGGGCACACAAGGCCAAATCGATACCGAACAACAGGAGAAAGTACAGGAGAGCAATAAGAAGGGCGGAGGCGCTCCTCTTAACTTCTGTACGCCAGGTGCAGCCGCAGCGGGCCCAGCTGCTGCAGCGGCAGCAACTGCGGGTGGCATCGGCACAGGCACTATCGTGGCCGGTGTGGTCGCGGCCGGTCTGTTAATCGGCGGTCTGGTCGTCGGCTTTAGCGGCGGCAGCAATCCCAGCCCCGGCACACCATAAGCCATCGGTTCGCGCAGAACGCACTAAAAGAAAGGCGTGCCCTCCGCAAGGAGCTGGCACGCTTTTTCTTTAATCACTCCATCCTAATCACTCAAGGCCCGATGCGAAGGGCCCCACACTTCCTAACACTGTGAACGCGAAAATTCTTAATCAGACCGCAGTCCGTTTGCTGTTGCTCCTGATCGCAATTGGTTTGTGCGCCTGGGTCGTTAACTCAACAGCGAATCTGGGGCTGGCGCGAATCTTCGTGAGATATTCCCTGGCTACCGGAAATGAGATGGTTGCCGATAAGGCAGCGGAAATGTCGCCTAAAGACGCGGACACGCATCGCGCTCGCGCCTCAGTGCTAACGCTTTCGCAATCACTGCCGGAATCGGCCGCCGCAATGGAACGGGCTATCGCGCTGCGGCCGGCGGACTATTCACTGTGGGTGGACCTCGGCCTGATTCGCGATCAAATGGGCGATACTGGCGGCGCGCTGGCTGCGTTTGATGAGGCCATCAAGCGAGCGCCTTACTATGCCTTGCCGCGCTGGCAACGCGGCAATCTTCTTTTGCGACTTGGTCAATACGACGCAGCCTTTAACGATTTGAACCAGGCCGCGCAAAGTAATCCGGAACTAATACCGAGCTTCATCGACCTGGCGTGGAACCTGTCCCATGGCGATCCCAAAACTGTGCAGCAGATGGTGAGAGTCAACACCAGGCTCGCGCACACTGCGATGGCAAACGTTTTTGCCAGCCACGGGAAACCACAGGAAGCGATGGCTGAGTTTCAGGCTTCGGGGACAACCGACGATCAAACGAGACGCGATCTCATTAACCAACTTCTTTACAGGAAAAGTTTTGTCGAGGCATACCAGCTCTGGAGTGACGCCAAGGGGATGACAAGGACAGCCGGTCAGCCTCACCAGATTTTTGATGGCGGTTTTGAAGCGCCTTTGAGCTTTGATGAAGATGGCTTTAACTGGCGCATTCCGCGACGCCTGCAAGCGACCACGGTCTCGCTGGATTCCAGTCAACCACACAGTGGCTCGAAGAATTTGAGAATTGAGTTCGCTGGTGACTCAAATCCCGGAACAGATATCGTTGCGCAACTGCTCCTGGTGGAACCGGCGCGTCGCTACCGGATTAACTTCGCCGCGCGTTCGCAGGAAGTAATTAGCGGCGGGTTGCCAATCATTACGGTGACTGATGCCGGAGATAACAAACTGCTGGGCCAGTCGCCCGCTTTGTCTAAGGGAACCACTAACTGGAACGTGATCAGTTTCGAGTTTACTGCGCAGCCAGCCACCAACGCCGTGGTCCTTAGGGTTCAGCGCGAAGGCTGCAGCACACCGCCCTGTCCAATCTTCGGCGTAGTCTCGCTCGATAGCTTTTCTATTGAGCAATTGAAGTAAATTCCTTTCCGATAAAAACAAGTGTCTCAAACTAACGTCATGCACGAGTCAACCATGCCACGGTTGAAAACGACTTCGGCTTGGATGAAAAAGGTCGACCGTCTTGGATGGGCGGTAGGCTTTGGGCTGAAATCTTATGGTGTGAGGATAGGCGTTCGCTCAAACGATGCTGCTGCGCTCGAGCGTGCCTGCGAATATCTGCCGGCTGGTTGGCAAGCAACTACGAACCCAGTCGTCGATCGCGTCTATTCAATAATGGTCGGGGGCGCCGGGTCGCGCGCCAACCTAAGTCGCTTTAGTTTGCTTTATGGCGATCACCTGCGTCTGACGCGCTCAACCGAACTCGCCGACGTTTTCGACCGGTTCGAATCTGACCTGCGTTTGTTCGTGGGCGAATACGCCCCCCATCGCGTCTTCGTTCATGCCGGCGTGGTCGGTTGGAAAGGGAAGGCGATTGTGATTCCGGGCCGAAGTTACAGTGGAAAATCAACTCTGGTAGCCGCGCTTGTTCGCGCTGGGGCAACCTACTACTCGGACGAGTACGCAGTGTTCGATTCCAAAGGGCGCGTGCACCCTTTTGCGAAACCGCTCGAAATTCGGCAGGAGGGTGAGTTCAAACAAGCGCGAGTGACGATTGGTGAATTGGGTGGAAAGTCAGGAACGAAACCGCTCCCGGTCGGGTTGGTTCTCATGACCGGTTATAAGCGCGGCGCAACCTGGCGTCCGCGAAAATTGTCACCTGGCAAAGGCGTCCTGGAGATGCTCTTTAATACCGTTTCGGCGCGTCGCAGTCCCGAGAAAGCCCTCTCGACTTTGCGTCACGTAACTCGGGACGCGGAAGTGCTTAAAGGCACTAGAGGTGATACGAGCGCCGTTGTGGATGCGCTGCTGCGAAGGATGGATCGAATTGCGGAACGCGGCTAGCGTTCGCCTCGTTGCGATTTATGAGTAGGATTTTACGAGCGCAGGGCGAGTTGCTGGCTCGAGCATTACGAGGATGCTGGCGTGCCGGTGATTTGCCGCCATTGGATCTCTCCGAGACAGAGCTGGACCAGATCACGCCGTTGTTAATGGGATCTGGCGCGGCGCCGCTAGGATGGCGCGTGGTCGACGGCAGCCCGCTTCGGGAGTCTCCTTCGGGAGAATTGCTTCACCAGGCTTATCGTCTCCAGACGCTACAGGCGGAGATACAGGAACAGAAGATCGAGAAGGTGTTCCGCCTGCTGCGAGAGGCGTCGCTGGACGCAATTCTCGCCAAGGGTTGGGCCGCCGCGAAGCTCTATCCCAATCGAACGCTACGCCCTTATGGCGATATAGACATCTGTGTTCGTCCCGGTGACTACCAGGCTGTGTCGGATGTATTCCGCAGTCCCGAGGGCAGTGACTGTTGGATCGACCTCCATCGAAACTTTTCAGAGATTGGCAATCGGACTGTTGACGAACTTTTCAGTCGATCAAAGATGCATCGCATTGGACAGGAACAAGTGCGCGTGTTGGGCGATGAAGATCATGTCGCACTTCTCTGCATTCATCTTTTGAAACACGGCGCCTGGCGACCCTTGTGGCTTTGTGATGTCGCAGCCGCCATGGAGTCTCCGGAGCCGAACTTTGATTGGGAGCTGTGCCTGGGCCGGGATACCATCAGGGCAAGTTGGATTCAAAGCGCTTTTGGTTTGGCGCACCGGATACTTGGAGCGACTACTAAGAGATTGCCCCTAAGTATGCAAACGCTGCCGGTTCCTGAATGGTTGGTGGACACCGTTCTTAAACAGTGGTCCAACCCGTTCGCCAGGTATCAGGCGCCTATGAATCACCCGGTGCCGATGGCAGAGGTGTGGCGGCAGCCATCAGAGCTCATCGAAGGGTTGCGACAGCGGTGGCCAAATCCGATCATCGCGACTATCAGCGTTCATGGCCGGCTGAATGAATTGCCGCGCCTGCCGTACCAACTGGCAAACTGCGTTGCGCGCGTCGTGCGCTTCGTGGTTCCACACGCCGATGAATTGCAGGAACACTGAGCTTGCATGACTAGCGCACCTCTAATTTTGAGTTTGGAGACGGCAACGATTGGCGGCAGCATTTGTGTGGCCCATGGAGCCGACTACCTTGCGATCAGGACTGGGGATTCAAAACTCTCTCACTCGAACAGCCTGCTGTTGGACATTAACGAATGTTTAAAGGCCGCCGGTCTACAGCTCGCGGATATTGAGTTGTTTGCCTGCGCTGCGGGGCCCGGTAGTTTTACCGGGCTTAGAATAGGTATCGCGACGCTGAAAGCATTAGCGGCTACATTGGACCGGCCTTGCGTAGGAGTGCCCACGCTTAACGCGATTGCGCAAAGTGCAGGTCAATCGAAAGCAACCGTTGCCCTATTGCCTGCCGGGCGCGGCGAAGTGTTTGCGCAGCTGTTTTCGGTTTCTGCCGGCGAACTGGTTGAACTTGATAGCGCCGCTCATCTGTCGCCGCCCAGACTTATCGAACGTTATCAGGATTTACAAACCCTTGTTTGGGCTGGTCCGGGCGCACTGGTCCATCGCGCGTTGCTGCAGGAGCACGCCGCACAGCGCGGCATTCCTTTCCTCGAGCGCACGTCGCAAGCGAGCATTACCCAAGACGGCTGGCAGTTGACGCAGCCTGAGACTTCTTTAGCCGAGAATGTTTCGCTGCTGGCTTTGCGACTGTTTATTGCGGGTGAGGTACAGACTGCCGAATCTTTGCGCGCAAAATACGTGAGGCCATCCGACGCTGAGATAAATCAGACATGGCAATAAACGAACAGGTCCTGGAGGAAACCGGCAACGGCTTTTCCATAAGCCGAATGACCGAGCACGATTTACTCGAAGTCGTGGAGATTGAGGAGCAATCCGGCTTGAGCCGTTGGGGATGGGCCGCATATTACGCTGAGCTACAGGGCAGTAATCGCGACCTGATGCTGGTTGCGCGCGCCCCCGCCTCGACAGCTCCGCGCGTTTCACACACGTTGGCCGCTTACATTGTTGCGCGCATTGGCGCCAACGAACTGCACATCAATAATGTCGCCGTTCGTGAGCGTTATCGCCGGCAGGGAATCGGCCTTACTTTGTTGGGTCGGATTTTGGCAGAAGGCAGAAGGCGCGGCATTGATGTGGCATTCCTCGAGTTACGGGCTGGAAACGCTGCGGCGCTTTCACTTTATGAAAAGTGCGGGTTTAGCTTGACTTCACGCCGGAAAAATTATTATTCCGATCCAATTGAGGATGCGCTCGTGATGACAATCCAACTGGGGGCAAACGCTTGATCCGTGCGAGTAATTGGGCTACCATTTTTTCGTGTCCCAAACATTTCTGAGAGGTCTTCCGATCACCTCTCGCAAACTATTCTTACCAGTCCCATCGTCTGAAAGGAGACATGCGCGAAATGGACGTTACAACTGCGGATTTGCTGAAGGAAGAGCTGATTAATCAGGATCCCGAATTCCGGGAATTGGCCCGGGAACATACGCGATATGAGGAACGGTTAAGTGAATTATCAGCGCTGGCTTATCCGAGCGACGAAGAACAACTGGAAGAGGTTACGTTGAAGAAGAAGAAATTAGTCCTTAAAGATCAGATGTACTCCATAATGATGCAGCACCAGAAAACCGAGCCTATGAGCCATTAACGTCAGGCGCTCAAGTCGAAAGTGAGCGGCATAGACTTAAGTTTGTGCCCTCCTCGCAGCCACAGACTGTGTCTGTGCCATTAGTTGTCGGGGGACGCGGAAGTATCGCGTCCCCTTTCTTACTAGAACGCAGCAGTAGTTTAAGCGACAGGGTTCGTGATCAAAGCCTGGGCAGAGGCCGGCAGTTCAGAGTCCAAGCTTTAGCTTGTTCTGCCGCGGTACGGCAACCTAAAGGTTGGACTCTGAACTGCTTGAGTCTGGCTTAAAATAGGCGGTCCAGAAGATTGAAAATAGCTCGCGAAGGAATTGTTTACATTCTGGTGCCAGCGGCGGTGACCGTTTTGCTCCTGCTATTTGGTTGGTGGCTGACTGCGATTCCATTTGCGATCGTAACCGCGTTCATGGCTTTCTTTTTTCGCGATCCGAGGCGAGAGCCACCCGTCGATCCGCAGGTGGTAGTTGCGCCTGCTGATGGCCGTGTAACCAGAGTCCAGCGAGTTGAAGAAGGGAACCAGCAATCACCAACGGTGGTTAGTATTTTCCTGTCACCTCTTGACGTTCACATCAACCGCGCGCCAATTGCCGGTGAGATTACAAATGTCGCGTATACGCGCGGCAAGTTTCTGATGGCCACCAATCAAAACGCCAGTCTGGTTAACGAGCAAAACGCCTTGACGATAAAAGGTGAACAAATCACCGTAGTGTGCAAGCAAATTGCCGGAATCCTGGCGCGGCGAATCATCTGCTGGAAGCATGCCGGCGAGCGTGTGTCTTTGGGAGAGCGTTTCGGATTGATCAAGTTTAGCTCACGCACAGACACGCTGTTGCCGCCGCAGGTTGAGGTCCTGGTCCATGAAGGCGCACGGGTGCGTGGTGGCGTGACCATTATCGGGAGGATTCGATGAGCACAGTTGCAGGTACCACCGTTCCTGGCGAGCAGAAGAACCCGGAACGCCGCGGTTTGCGGAAAGGTTTGTACCTGATTCCTTCCGTCTTCACTGCGGCCAACATAGGTATGGGCTTTTATGCTGTGATGGCCGCGGTTCGTGGTTTTCAATTCGTCGGTGCCGGGACCCAAGCTGACTTCGCGCACGCTGCGACCTACCTCGATAACGCTGCCAAAGCGATTGGTTGGGCGGTGCTGTTCGACATGCTTGATGGGCGTATTGCCCGCATGACGCGCACGACAACTGAAATCGGAGTGCAGTTGGATTCGATTGCCGACGTGGTGACGTTTGGATTGGCGCCGGCGGTGCTCGCTTATGTGTGGGGTTACGGAGGCACCTTACAGGAAGGCAGCGATCTCCACAGCCTCGCGTGGTTTCTTTCGTTCATGTACCTGATGTGCGGTGGCTTTCGCCTGGCGCGATTTAATGTCCAGTCTTCACGGCCGCGAATTCTTGCGGAAGGCACCATCAAGGTGGACAAGAAGAGCTTTGTGGGTTTACCGATTCCCGTTGCGGGCGGGTTGATCGCGGCCATCATTCACTTCGCGCCGGCGCCACTGGTGAAGTATGGGCCTGAACACGCTGAGCTTTACTCGTTATTGCTAATGGCGCTGGTTGGGTTCTTAAGTGTGCTAATGGTAAGCACACTTAGGTTTTCAAGTTTCAAAACTGTCGGCACGCGCAGCCGCGGCATGCGCACCATAATCATGGCCGTTGGCGTCGGCATGTTGATCTTCCTCTACTCCCGCTACGTACTCCTCATCATCGTGATCGGCTACATCCTTCACGGCTTGCTATCGCGGATACTGGGAGTGTTTCGCCGCCGGCAAGAGGCGAGCGATGCGCCAGTCCAGGCTAATCAGCCTTAGATTCAGTTCTTGTAAAGCAGACTGTTCGGTTTGCGGCGGTTCGTCAGCACATAATTGCAGTGGCAGGCGCCATCGCAAACTAGAGTTTGCTTTGCGCTGGACTAATTCGTTTTTAACGGAGCAGCTTCCTGCGGTTGCGAGAATGCGAGCAACCCGTGTTCGGTAGTCAATAACACCACGCCGCCAACGGCTATCGGCGATGCCGATGTCGTAATCTCTTCACCGACGGGGAGGGAATTAACCTGGCGTCCGTCACGTAATTCCAATACCACTCCCGCCTCACTCGAAAGCGGCGTAAAGAGCGCTTCAAGCTCGGTAATAAGTGGCTGGGCCGAAATCCTGCCTGGCATCTGCCGCTTCCACAAGCGCTTTCCCTTCAGCGAAAACTTGTACACATAGTTGTCGAGCGATGCCACCAGCAAGTCCTCGCCGGCACGCACGACAGCCTGGACACCAGCGCCGGTACGCTTGCGCCACAACTGCTTTCCATTCGTCGTGTCCACCGCGTAGAGATAATTGTCAGCGGAACCAAAATACACAATGCCGTTGTTGACCGCCGCTGGCCCTCTTACCGGCCCGCGCGTGCGATAACGCCACAATAATTTTCCAGTTTGCTCGTCAAGCGCGACGAGGTTTCCGTCCTCACTGCCGGCATAGATTCGTCCTTCCGCGACGACCGGTTGCGAATCAAAGGGCGCGCTGTATTCAAAGACCCAACGGACCTCGCCGGTTTTGCTGTCGAAAGCGTAGAGTTTGCCGTCGCGGCCTCCCCCAAAAAGTTTCCCATTCGCAAGCGTTAGCGAACCCTGAAGCGGCATCGCGAGGGTGCGCATCCATTGCGTCACGCCACCTTCTTTGCCGAGCGCGCGCAATGCACCCGTTGCCCGCCGCGCGCCACTCTCGGGCTTGCCTGTCTCGGAAGCGACATAGACACTGCGCGCGTCAGCGACGGGTGATGACGACAGTTCACCGCCAAACTCCGAACGCCAATTCAACGTTCCGTCTCCGACTTTAAGCGAAACGATAATTCCGCCCGCGAGCGGCAAGTAAACGCGATCCTGATCCGACGCCGGGGTGAGATTCAAAGTGAGATCAGAATTATACCGCCACCCGACCGTCAGAGGTTGCGAGAGAAATGCGCGCGGATCAGCCTTTTTAGTTCCAACCCCTGAATTATGTTTCTGCGAATAACAAAACGTCGCCGTGCTCAGAATGAGCACCAACATTCCCGCCGCAAATCTGTCTCGCCTGGTAGTGCTTGATATCATGTGTGCCGCTTCTTGAGTTATTCGAATCCGAAAGTATAATCCAAAGTTTATTGTTTCAGACTCTAAAGGTTTGACGCGCGAAGCGCCACTTGAGGTTTCTTTTTTGATACCGCCCACCCAACACGAAATTGTCATAATTCTTGACTTCGGATCGCAATATACCCAGCTAATCGCACGCCGCGTTAGGGAAGCCGGTGTCTATTGCGAGATCCTGCCTTTCAATACGCCGGTTGAAAGAATTCTCGCACGACAACCTAAGGGCCTGATCTTATCGGGCAGTCCCGCCTCCGTTTATCAGGATGGAGCGCCCCGGCCTGACGCTAAGCTCGTGCCGCTGCTTGAATGCCCATTGCTCGGCATCTGTTATGGCTTGCAGATTCTTGCGTTCGATATGGGGGGCGCGGTCCAGTCTTCGCCAAACCGCGAATTTGGTTATGCGCGGCTAAAAGTTGTCGACACCTCGAGCGCATTGTTCCGGGGGCTACCTGCGGAAATGGACGTGTGGATGAGTCACGGCGATCAGATGACTTCGGTCCCCGAAGGATTTCACGTGACGGCGCTCACCGACGACGCGCTCAATGCGTTCGAGGATGCGGATCGTGGAATCTTCGGCGTCCAGTTTCATCCGGAAGTCGCGCACACGCCGCTTGGCGCCAGCTTGTTGCGTAACTTCCTGTTTGCGATTTGTCAGCTGCGCGGCGATTGGTCGCCGCAAGCAGTCATCGAAGAACAGATAGAGAACATCCGCCAGGCGGTCGGCGAAAAGGGCACGGTTGTTTCCGGCCTCTCAGGAGGGGTTGATTCCACAGTCGCCTCTGCTCTGGTACATCGCGCTATTGGCGACCGACAAACCTGCATTTTCGTTGATAACGGTTTGCTTCGAGACGGTGAATTTGATGCGACGCTCGCGCTCCTGCAACAGCGAATGAAGCTTAAGATTGAAGGCGTTCGGGCGGGCGAACTCTTTCTGGCTGAGCTCCAAGGCGTGACCGATCCCGAGGAAAAGCGCAAACGCATCGGCAAGGTATTCATCGACGTCTTTGAAAGCAACGCGCGCCGGATTGGAGAGGTCGAGTTCTTAGTGCAGGGCACTCTCTATCCGGACGTAATTGAATCTGTTTCGGTGCGCGGCCCCTCGGCAGTTATCAAAAGCCATCACAACGTCGGCGGCCTCCCCGACAAGATGCACCTGAAACTGATAGAACCGTTGCGCGAATTGTTCAAGGACGAAGTCAGGTTGATTGGACGCGAATTGGGAGTGCCTGAAGAGATTCTCACACGCCATCCTTTTCCCGGTCCCGGCTTGGCCGTGCGAATAATTGGCGAGGTAACCGCAGACCGCGTACGCCTCTTGCAGGCGGCCGACCGCATTCTGGATGAAGAACTGCGCGGCGCAAGTTTATATGATTCGGTGTGGCAGGCCTTTCCGGTTTTGTTGCCGGTTTCCACCGTGGGCGTAATGGGAGATGAGCGGACTTACGAAAAGGTCGTAGCAATACGCGCAGTAACCAGCGTGGACGGCATGACGGCGGATTGGGCCCGGCTGCCGCACGATGCGCTGGCGCGGATCTCCTCGCGGATAATTTCCGAAATTCGTGGAATAAATCGAGTCGTTTACGACATTAGCTCGAAACCTCCGAGCACTATCGAGTGGGAATAATAGAGCGCCCGCAGCACAGTTCAACAGCCGTGATATAGTGTCAGCCGTTCGCTCATTGACGCCATTCTGTTTTGAATGGCACAGACTTTAATCTGTGGTTGCGTGAAAAGCACAGACTAAAGTCTATGCTACGTTTGCGCTCTCATTCGCCAGATTCTTCAATAGGTTTTATGCCGGAACAAAAGTTTGCCCACCTTCATCTGCACACTGATTACAGCCTGCTGGACGGCGCAATCCAAATTAAGCCGCTGGCCAAACGCACCGAAGAATTGGGGATGACTGCGTGCGCCATGACGGATCATGGCAACATGTTTGGCGCGATCTCTTTCTACAATGCGATGAAGAGCCGCGGCATCAAACCAATTATCGGCTGCGAGACATACATAACTCGTGGTAGCCGCAAGGAGCGAGCGGCTGCAGCGCCTGGCGAAAAGGCGAACTTCCATTTGATCCTGCTGGCAAAAGATCTGGAAGGTTATCGCAACCTGGTTCGCTTAACATCAAAGGCATATACCGAAGGTTTCTACTACAAGCCACGAATCGATAAAGAACTTCTAGCCGAACATTCGCAGGGATTGATCGCGCTTTCCGCATGCATGTCCGGTGTCCCTTCGGCCATGTTAGCGCGCGACAGTTGCGATGAAGCCGCTGCGGCTGCTCTTGAATTCGAAGAGATCATGGGGAAGGGCAATTACTTCCTCGAAATTCAGGAACATGGACTCGAACCGCAGCAGAGAATACGCAAGCCACTGGTCGAGCTTTCCAGGCGCACCGGCGTGCCCTTAGTTGCCACAAACGACGCTCACTACCTGATGCCCGAGGACGCGCGCGCTCACGACATCCTGCTCTGCATTGGCTCAGGCAAAACCGTCAACGAGACGAATCGTCTGCGCTATGCCAGCCCGCACTTTTATGTTCGCTCACCGGAAGAGATGTGGCGTGTCTTTGGCGATGAATTGCCCGACGCGTTGCTGCGTACCGTTGAAATCGCCGAGCGTTGCGACCTGAAGCTTCCCGAGAATATCAACCACTTGCCGAACTACCCGATTCCTGCGGGCGCAGCGGCTTCAGCTGACGAATACTTTGAGCAGGTGGTCAGGGACGGTTTCGAGCGGCGCCGCCAACAAGTCTGGGAACGGCAACTGTCGCGTGGGGAATTGAAGCATCCCATCTCCGATTATCAGACGCGCCTCGTAAACGAGATCGCGATGATTAAGCAGATGGGCTTTGCCGGCTACTTCCTGATCGTGTGGGACTTCGTTCGTTACGCGAAGGAGCATGCGATTCCCGTTGGGCCGGGCCGTGGGTCCTCCGCCGGATCGCTGGTCGCGTATTGTCTCGAAATAACTGATGTAGACCCTTTACACTATGACCTTATCTTCGAGCGATTCCTTAACCCCGGCCGTGTATCGATGCCCGATATCGATATCGACTTTTGTGTGCGAGGGCGAGGGGACGTAATCAATCACGTCGCCAATCTGTACGGCCGCGACTCGGTATGCCAGATCATCACGTTTGGAACGCTGGCCTCCAGGGCCGCAATCAAGGATGTCGGCCGGGCTCTTGAGATGCCCTATTCAGAAGTTGACCGGATCGCCAAGCTGATACCGCCGCCCGTGCGCGGCCGGAACGTCACCCTCACACAGGCCCTGGAGCAGGTGCCTGAGCTACGCAAGGAGATTGAGACGAACCCCAACGTCAGGGACCTGATGGAAATCGCACAGCGCCTCGAAGGCTGCGCCCGTCACTCCTCAGTGCATGCGGCTGGCGTGGTCATTTCGCCAGTTCCGCTTCAGGAGTTAATCCCAATCGCCGTCTCCGGCAAGGAAGAAGTCACCACGCAATATGTCATGTCGGACCTCGAGAAAACCGGCATGCTTAAGATGGACTTTTTAGCGCTTACCGCTTTAACCGTTATAAATGATTGCTTAAAGACCATTAAGCAACTGCTTGGTGTAGAGATTAACTGGGCGGATTTAGCGCTTAACGACGAGAAAACGATGGCCGTCTTCGGGGAAGGGCGTACCGAAGCGGTCTTCCAGTTTGAGTCTTCGGGCATGCAGGAGATCTGCCGCAAGCTCAAGCCAAAGGACGTAGAGGATCTCTCTGCTCTTAACGCGCTTTATCGTCCCGGTCCGCTCGACGGCGGCATGGTCGAGGAATTCATTCAGCGTCACCGTGGTCAGAAGACAGTTCGCTATCTGGTCCCGGAGATGAAGGAGATCTTAAGCAATACGTTTGGCGTGCTGGTGTACCAGGAACAGATTATGCAGCTCGCGCAGAAGCTCGCCGGCTACACCTTAAGCGAAGCCGACCTGATGCGCCGCGCGATGGGTAAGAAGAAGCGCGAGGAGATGGCCAAGCACCAGGAGAAATTCGTCAACGGCGCAGTTGAGCGCGGCATCAAAAAAGAAAAGGCCGAGAAGATCTTTTCCTTGATGGACAAGTTTTCCGACTATGGCTTTCCGCGCAGCCACGCAGTCGCTTACGCCTACCTGGCATTTCAGACTGCCTACCTAAAGGCGCACTATCCGGAGCATTTCTACGCCGCCGTGTTGTCGAGTGAAGCCCAGGACGCGGCGAAGGTCTTTAAGTACTCAAAGGAACTAAGAACCCAGGGCATCATGCTGCTGCCGCCGGACGTCAACGAGAGCTTTTCGGGATTTACCCCGCTTAAGGGCGCCATTCGTTACGGCCTGGCCGCAATCAAGGGTCTGGGGCAATCTACCGTAAACGCTATCATCGAAGCCCGTAACGCCGGCCCGTTCAAGTCCTTCTTCGATTTCGCTGAACGAATGGATCAGGGAAGTATGAACAAGCGGGTGCTGGAAGGCTTGGTGGGTGGCGGTGCTTTTGACTCGCTGAAGCCGGAGACGCGCGAGCTCCACGAATGGCGCGGCGCTCTGTCGAGTTCCATAGATGCAGCCCTGGCGTGTGCACAACGGGCGAAGCGCGAACGCATCCACGGGCAGAGCGGTCTGTTCGCTTCGGTGTCAGAGGACGAGGGCCTGGTTGAGCAGGTGGCGCCCGCCACAACGCCCTGGACTCGCTCCCAACTTTTGCTCGCAGAGAAAGCCGCGCTCGGCTTTTACGTGACCAGTCATCCGCTGGCTGGTTATGCAGACGCGGTGCAGGCGTCAAAGGCGCTCAAGTCGATCGACTTACTTACAATGTCTAGCGGCTCACGAGTAACGGTTGCAGGCATCGTTGGCGACTTGCAGCCGCGAACCACGAAGAAGGGCGATCGGTTTGCGCTGCTGCGACTCGAGGATGAAGGCGGCGGTACAAAGTGTGTATTGTGGCCGGAGACGTTTCGCAAGTTTTCAGTGCTCGTGAAAAACGATCTGCCTGCATTGGTGACTGGCCGGTTGGAAATCAGTGAAGACAGTCCGCCTTCGATAATCGTCGATCAAGTCCAGAGTCTGGATGACTTGCTGAGAGCGCGGGAGCTGATGGTTCTGCGCCTTCCAACGCCCGAAGATCCGGCCCAGGTGTTTGACGGCATCCTTCATCTGATTAACACTCATCCTGGGACTTGCGACATCGCCCTGGAAGCAGCGCTCGACGATGGCCTGGTGGTGCGTATTAAAGTGAATTCCTCCTTGCGGCTTGAGCGCAGCGAGAAACTGGAAACGGCATTGAAGCAGATGGGTTGCGGCCTCAAAGTTGAAAGAATGGCCTTCGCAGTAAACGGTGGAAATTGATTTCTGTCCAATCTGTAGCTTGTTATCTTTTTCCCCTCCCTTTGGGAGGGGTTAGTGGAGGGTGCGCAGCTTGACGCACACAAGCCCTCTCCCCGACCCTCTCCCAAAGGCAGAGGGAGAAGATTCCAAACAATAAAGTTTATTGTGATCTTTCAGGCAAGTTGACGCGATACTCAACGAAAAAAACACGTGGCTAAATCGAAGAAGAAAGAACAACCCGCAGAGGAACCGGCGCCTGAGGTGACCGAGAGTACGACTGCCTTTGAGCGGGTGCAATTGGCGCGTCATCCGGATCGACCGTACACGCTGGATTTCATTGAGCGACTGTTTGATGAATTCGTTGAGTTGCACGGCGACCGCAGGTTCGCGGATGACCCGGCGATCATTTGCGGCTCGGCGCGATTTCATGGCTTGCCGATTGTTGTGGTCGGTCATCAAAAAGGTCGCGACACGAAACAACGCAGCTATCGAAATTTTGGCATGCCTAAGCCGGAAGGCTATCGCAAGGCCCTGCGCGTGATGAAGCTGGCCGAAAAATTTGGCCGTCCTATCTTCTCTTTGATTGATACCCCCGGCGCTTATCCCGGCATTGATGCTGAAGAACGAGGGCAGGCCGAGGCAATTGCTTTCAATCTGCGCGAGATGGCCAAACTGAAAGTACCAGTGATTGTTACCGTAATCGGGGAAGGTGGTTCGGGCGGCGCATTAGCGATAGGCGTTGGCGATCAGGTAATGATGTTGGAGAACTCGATCTATTCCGTCATTTCTCCGGAGGGCTGCGCGGCAATACTTTGGAAAGATGCGAAGCTCGCGGATCAGGCGGCGACCGGTTTGCGGCTAACGGCGCAGGACCTGTTTGCGGAAAACATTATCGATAAAATTATTAAAGAGCCGCCCGGCGGCGCACACAACGATTACGATCAGGCAGCGCGTTACCTCGACGCAGCGCTGAGCGAGCGCCTGGCGCAGGCGGTTAGCTGTAGTCAGGAAGAAAGATTAACGAGACGTTACCAAAAATTGCGCGCGTTCGGCCGCTGGGGCACCGCCTGATCCTGCTTATCAACGATTCCTACCGAACAAAATCACCCACTCCACTCTCAGTTCCTGACAACGTTTACTCGATCAAGTGCTGCACGCAGGCCGCGGGCCAACTTCTGGGCGTCGTCATTGGCCCAAAAGTGCATAAAGAACAGCCGCGGTGATTCCATTAGCATGTGGCTGTGGAGCGCAGTAACTTGAATGCCGTTGTCTCGCAGTGTGCGAATGACCGGGTTAACTTCACTGGCAATCAAAACAAAGTCTCCGGTGATTGCCGCTTTGCCTCCGCCGGTCGGCTGAAAATTAATCGCCTGGGCCACACCCATCGCAGGCGGGATCTCCATCTCGCCTTCCGTGATCCTTTCAGCGCGTGCAACCGAGAATTGATACACGCCACTGTTAACCTTTCCGCTCCGGCCGATGATCTGATCGATTTGCCTGGTATCGATTCCCAGGTCTTGACTCTGCGGGGCTGCGGTAGCTGCGGTAAAAGGAGTCTTACTTAGGCCGAGCGCGTCGTGTATTGCTCTGGCTATCTTGACCGCATCGCCCATGGCGCTTATATGCAGGTACATGACGCGAGGCGATTCATGAAGGACGTGGTTATGAAGCGCTGTCTGTTCGATTCCGCCTTCCTGAAGTTTGGTTAACACCGGCGTAACCTCATCTTCAGCGAGCACGAGGTCTCCCATAACCATACTCATCTCGCCACTTTTCTTGAACGCTACCCAGGAGCCCAATGCAAACGCGGGTTTTAGTTCAACTCCGGCGACTGTGATTTTCAGATCCGTACGCGGCAAACTGACTTTGTAGACATCACCGGGTTGCATTGAGCCTGCTTTACCCAACGCCTTCGCAACCAGAGTCCAATCTGTTGCCGCCGGCTGTTGTTGCGGCGCCGAGGAGGTCACCGATACAAATAGCGTTGCAACTGAAAAGGCGACAACGGTCAATCCCAATCCTCGCGCCAGGCGCGCCAGGGATAACTGAATTAATGCAGAGTGGAATATCTTTCGATCGCTGTTCATTGGCAGGTTTGAACGGGGGCGTTGACGGTGGCGTTATAAGCCAGAACACTTGCAATGGTCAATGAAAAACCCGCAGCCTTCCGACGAAGAAAGCTGCGGGGACAAGAGTGCGATTATCTTTTTGGGTTTTAGCCGGGTAGCCAGCCGTTAGAACGGAATATCGTCGTCTGCCATATCCGGTTGTTCGGCCGAAGGAGCTCCACTCGCTGCTGCCGCTCTT
>DATAOU010000040.1:0-16029 GCA_036265575.1 Pyrinomonadaceae bacterium | reverse complement strand
GATTTGAGGTTGTATGCCCAGCGGTAATTTAGTTCTCGGGGGGACATAAATCCGGGAGGTCAGTGTTCGGTAGTCGGTAGTCAGTAGTCAGTGCGCGGTAGGCTGTTGAACATAACGTGCGAAAGGTGTCGAACCAAATTGAGGAGTCTCCGACAAGTTTGTACCGAACCTACTGGCTACTGACTACTGACTACTGACTACTGGCTACTGACTACTGACTACTGACTACCGACTACCGAACACTGACCTCCCGGATTTATGTCCCCCCGAGAACTAAATTACCGCTGGGCATACAACCTCAAATCTTCTCCCGAAGAGCTCTGGCCTTTCGTTTCGGACACGAATCGTTTCAACCGCGATACAGGCGTGCCTTCCATCGAGCCCGGCAGCACTCCACACCAACTCCGAAACGCGCGTCAGCGTTTGCGGTTTTCCTTTTATGGCATGGCGGTGGAATGGGAGGAGCAACCGTTTGAATGGATCCGGCCGTCGCGTTTTGGTGTCGCCCGCACCTACAGCAAAGGACCGATGGTGGAATTGCGCGCGCTTGCCGAACTAACGCCCAGCGAAGCAGGTGGCACCAGGCTTAGTTATCAAATTTCCATTAAGCCCCGTTCGACTCTTGGTGCGCTCACTACTGCGCTGCAGATGAAGCTGGTCAGCGCTCGCCGCTTCGCGCGAGCGTTTAAAAGTTACGACCAGATGGCGCTGCTGAATGTTCCTGTTGCCGCCAGCGAGACAACGGTCGAACTCAGTTCGGCGGCGCTTGCCCGAATCGACACTATCAAACGCAAGCTTCAGACTGAGAATGACGATCCTGAAATCGTTGATCGACTTGCAAGCTTTGTGAGGACGGCTGACGAGTTCGCGGTTGCGCGCATTCGTCCGTATCAACTCGCCGATGACTGGAATGTTTCGCGGCGCGCGGTACTTGAGCTATGCCTTAAGGCGACGCGCGCCGGCTTGCTTGATCTGCAATGGGAGCTTTTGTGCCCGCTGTGTCGCGGCGCTAAAGAGACGGGCAGCTCACTGCGGGACATAAGTTCTGAGCTTCATTGCGAAACGTGCCGTATCGATTTCAAAGTTAACTTTGATCGTTTTGTCGAAGTAACATTCCGTCCTAACCCTTCGCTGCGACTCGTTCAGATGCAGGATTTTTGCATGGGCAGTCCCCAGCGCACTCCACATATTGTGGCGCAGCAATTGTTGTCGCCACAGTCGAAACGAGTATTGAAGCTGCCGCTCGAACCCGGTCGCTACCGGCTGCGCGCTCTGGAGCTTTCCGGCGGCGTTGACGTTTCGGTTGGCGACGGTGCGGAAAAAGCAAGCGTAGCCGTTGGCGAATCAGGTTGGCCGCAAGCGCCATTGAAGTTGGCGCCGGTCTCTTCGCTGGAACTTGAAAACGCGACCGCTGTTGAGCAGTTGTTGATTCTCGAACGCCTTGCCTGGAGCGATCAGGCGGCAACCGCAGCAGAAGTCACAGCATTGCAAACCTTTCGCGATCTTTTTTCAAGCGAAGCGTTGCGGCCGGGCGAGCAGATATCGGTGGGCACGCTGACGGTTCTTTTCACGGACTTGCGAGACTCCACCAGGCTGTATCGGGAAATTGGCGACGCGACGGCGTTTGGTCGCGTGATGAATCATTTCGACGTTCTCAAGAGAGTAATCACGGATGAAGACGGCGCGCTGGTGAAAACGATTGGCGATGCGGTGATGGCAATTTTTCGCCGACCGGTTGCGGCCTTGCGAGCAATGCTGACTGCGCAGGAATTGCTGGCCGCGCCTGCCGATGGCATACAGCCGCTGACGCTGAAGGCGGGAATTCACGAAGGGCCGTGCATTGCCGTTACTTTGAACGACCGGCTCGACTATTTTGGTTCGACCGTTAACATGGCGGCGCGTCTGGAGAGTCTATCGACGGGTGATGACGTGGTAATCTCTCACGCCATATATGACGATGCTGAAGTGCGTGAGCTTATGCGCGCAGAGAACCTGCAAGCCACGCCGTTCGAAATAATGTTGAAGGGGTTTGACGAAGAAAAATTTGGGCTCTGGCGGATAAGCAAGAAGAAAGAACTTGCCGCGGATTCACGCAGCTGAACGCAATAAGAATTTACGAACCTTAGTGTCGTCTATCTGCACAGAGAAAGAGTCCAAACGAGGGCAAAGTTGAAAAACCGTTTTTGACTTCTTCCGATCCGCGTTCATCCGCGAAAATCCGCGGCCAATATCCATAATGTCACTCCTGGAATCACGCGAAGTTTCAAAGGTCTATCAAATGGGCAGCACGAGCGTAACCGCGCTCGACAATGTCTCAGTGACGATTAACGAAGGAGAGTTCGTCGCCATCCAGGGAACGTCGGGCTCAGGTAAAAGCACGCTGCTGAACATCGTCGGCGGATTGGACCACCCAACCAGCGGTGAAGTCTTTTTCAACGCCAGGCCACTTGGTCCCTTCAGCAAACGCGAGATGGCCCGTTACCGCCGCTACTCGGTGGGCATGATTTTTCAAAACTTTAATCTGATCCCTACTATGAACGCGCAGGAAAATGTCGGGCTGGCGTTGGCGTTTGGCGGTTTGCGCGGAAGTCAACGAACCAACAAAGCGCGCGAGTTGCTCGAACGTGTAGGACTGGCAGACCGTTTGACGCACCGCCCGGGCGAGCTTTCGGGCGGCGAACAACAACGAGTGGCGATTGCGCGCGCTCTGGCAAACAATCCGAAAGTCCTGTTGGCGGATGAGCCAACCGGTAACCTTGATTCGACTCGTGCTCACGAATTGCTGGAGTTGCTCCGGCGCATGGCTTCAAGCGATGCACTGACGATACTGATGGTCACGCACGATCGCGAGTTAGCCACCAGCTTTGCCGATCGCATTATCCAGATGAAAGATGGCAGGGTTGTTCAAGAATGAAAGGGTCTTTGGTCTTTGAACTTTGAACTTTGAGCTTTGAACTTTGAACTCTGTACTCAGGTTCTTGTGCCTTTAAGGCCACGCAGGACAGTCCAAACAAAGCACAAAGTTCAAAGCACAAAGTTCAAAGACCAAAAGCCAAAACCCAAAGAACATTATCGGTGAGGTGCAACGATGTCTGTTAATGCTGAAGAGATGACGCTGGAAGCGCTGCGGTCGGTCCCCTTATTTGGATCGCTCGACGACCAGGCGGCAATTGACCTGCGCGAATTGCTGACGATCGAGGACATTTCCGCAGGTACCCAACTGTTTCACAAGGGCGATAGCGGCGATGCAATGTACTTGATCGAGAGCGGTCGCATACGCATAAGCATTACGGACCAGGACGCACAGGAAGTTGCCCTGGCCGATTTGGCCCAGGGCGATTTCTTTGGTGAGATGGCGATAATTGACGGTCGCAAGCGATCGGCGGATGCACGCGTGGTCGAAGATGCGCGCCTGGCAATACTCTCGCGACCGTCGTTTCTTAGTTTTGTGCGAGCCAACCCGGACGTGGCGTTGGAGATGTTGAGCGCGCTAAGCGAACGCTTGCGCCGCACTGATGAGTTGTTGCGTTCGCGCGTTTCGCGCAACGCAAACGAAGAAGAACGAGCCCGTGCGACTGTTGCGGATCGGGCTGCGGACATGATTGCCGAGTTTGGCGGCAGTTGGAAATTCATCGGCGTTTCGATAGGGCTCATCATTGGCTGGATCATTTTTAACTCTTACATTCTCTTCAACGGTTTCGATCCGAAGCCATATCAGATGTTGAATCTGGTGTTGGCGGTGATCGCGGGCATGCAGGCGCCGATCATTATGATGTCGCAGAACCGGCAGGGTGAAAAAGACAGGTTGCGTGCGGACCTGGACTACCGGGTGAATTTGAAGAACGAGTTATCGCTGGCCGAGGTCTTGCGAAGGCTTGATGTGCTCGAGAGCGAGCGCTTGCCGAAATTGTTTGAAGAACAAAACGCGAAAATAATCCAAGTCCAAAGTCCGACAGCGAGAGTCCAAAGTCCAAGGTCCAATGTCCAAAGTCAGGGGACGAACTCCTGAGGGATGCTCAAGCAGTTCAGAGTACAAGCTTCAGCTTGCTCCTGGCTGCGAAGACAACCTAAAGGTTGGACTCTGAACATATTTGAAGGACGATCGACATTGAACGTTGGACATTGGACTTTGGACTAATTAGTAATGATTCAAGCGATATTTTTTGATTTTAATGGCGTCATCATCGATGACGAACGACTGCAGCTGGCGGCGTATCAGGAAGTCCTGCGTGACCACGCGATTGATTTGACGGAAGCTGACTATTTCGGCGCGCTTGGGATGGACGACAAAACATTTGTGCGCGCAGCATTTGAGCGGTCGAACAAAGTGCTGACGGATGAAGTGCTCGGGAAAGTTTTGTCAGCCAAGGGCGTGCAGCACCGGAAACTAATTGAAGACGAGCTTCCGTTATTTGCCGGCGTTGTAACTTTTCTCAAGGCGGCATCGCGAAATTTTCAATTGGGCCTGGTGAGCATGGCCAGCCTCAGCGAGATTGATTACGTGCTCGATCGAGCCAGGTTGCAGTCGTTGTTTCGAGTGATTGTGAGCGCAGAAGACGTGACCGTCTGCAAGCCGGCGCCAGATTGCTATCGCGTTGGGTTAGAAAAACTAAATGCGCAGCGAACGAGTAAACAGGAGCCGCAATTAATGCCCGCGGATTGCCTGGTCGTTGAAGATTCGCCGGCCGGTATTGAGGCCGGCAAACAAGCGGGCATGCGCACGCTCGCGGTAACAAACACCGTAGCGGAAGGCGCGTTGCGCGCCGCCAATGCCGATGTTGTTACGGCCAGTCTTGCAGACTGGAACGTTGACGCGGTGCGGCATGTTTTTTCTTAAAGATGGTTTTTGGTCTTTGGTTTTGGTCTTTGGGGATGCACTGGTTAGTGCAACAGGTTCTTGTGGCCTTCGCTCCAGCGGAGCGAAATGTTTATAGCCCGGCGCTCTCGTTTTTGTCCTTAGCTTCGGAAGAGCGCAACCGCTAGGAGTCGAATCCACCAAAATTCAAAGACCAAAGACCAAAGACTAAAGACCAAAGCCCAATTGATTAAATGAACTTTCTCGACATCCTACAATTGGCTTTTCGCAATCTGCGCCAGGCGAAGTTGCGCGCGCTGTTGACGACCATGGGTGTGATTGTCGGCGTCGCAGTCATCGTGACGATGGTTTCATTTGGTTTGGGTTTGCAGCAGAACATGCTGGCGCGTTTCGGAGCGCTCGACCTCTTCAACGAGATCACAGTCTTTGGCCGCAGTCTTACGAATTTGGCAACGGCCGGTTTTGATCGTCAGACCGGGCGCACTAGCGAAGGCGGCGAGCGCCGCGGGCCGCGCTTGAAGCCCGACAAAAATCCCACCCGCATTCTCGACGATGCAGGCATTGCCGAGATCGCAAAAATTCCCGGCGTCGCCTACGTGCAACCGACAATCAGTTTGTATGTGTACACGCGCGCCAATGGTCACGTGCGATTTGAACCAGCGGCAGGAGCGTCCGTACCTAACGGCTCGTCGCGATTTAAAACTTTTCTGGCGGGCGGAATGATTAGTTCACCGGATGCAGATGAAGCGGTTGTTACTGACAGTTTCACCGAAGATTTTGGCTTTGATAAACCTGCGGACGCCGTGGGCCAAACGATTGAGTTTCTTGCTCCGCCAAACGAAAAAACAAAGGACAAGGCCAAACCCAGCGAGCCGGAAGAAGAAGGACCAGCGAACTTTTTTGGTATTCCGATCGACGAACAAGATTCGAGTGACGAGTCGCAAACAGATTTGGTGGCGCGCAAGTTTCGCATTGTCGGCGTGCTCGATCTCCACCTAAAAGAAGGACCGGGGCAGGGCGGAATGGTAGGCCTTTTGCCGGGCGCTGCGATTTATGTTCCGGTGCGCGCGGCACGACAGTGGTCGCTGGAGCATCGAGGGCCGATGAGTCAGGTGGCACTGGCGCTGGCTCGCCAATCCGGATCATTGAACGAGTCGGAAGCAGAAGGCTATGACGCCGCAGTTATTCGTGTGAGCGATCCGGTAGCGCTGACCGAAGTACGTAAGCGGCTTACCGACCTGGGCTTTGGAAGTTTTTCGATTGTCGATCAAATTGAGCAAATCAAAACTGTGTTTTTGATCATTGATTCGGCGCTTGGGCTTCTGGGTGGGATCTCGCTGTTGGTTGCGTCGTTTGGTATTGCGAACACAATGATCATGTCGATCCTCGAACGCACGCGCGAGATTGGCATTATGAAAGCCATCGGCGCGGAAGATCGCGAGATCAAACTAATTTTCTTTTTTGAAGCGGCCGTGATCGGGGCGTGTGGCGGGGCGATCGGCGTTCTTGCCGGTTGGGGCATGACCGCATTAGCTAATCGACTGGCCTATCGCTTCATTTTGAAACCTCAGGGCGCGTCCTTTATCGACTTCTTCTCGTTGCCGCCCTGGCTATCAGCGAGCGCGATCGCGTTTGCGCTGGTGGTTTCCATTTTGGCGGCGCTGTATCCGGCGGCTCGCGCGGCGCGCATCGATCCGGTGCGCGCGCTGCGCCACGATTAAGTAGCATAGACTTTAGTCTGTGGCTGGCGGGGGAGGCACTAACTAAAGAAGCTTCCTCTAATAAAAGGAGAGGCAAACGTGTCAGACTTTTAGCTTGTGGCGATTCTGAAAACACAGACTAAAGTCTATGCTACTAAAGAGACGCCGCGCGATCAGATGGATCGCGCGGCGTTTGGTATTCTGGTTACTACTGCTTACTGCTCACCGCTTACTGCTTACTGCTTACCGCTCACAGCCCTAGTTCGCAGGTGGGGTGGCCGCCGCCGGTTTCGGCGTTCGCTTCCGCGGCTTTGGCTTAACCGCTACCGTTTCTGGTTTTGGATTCCAGAAGCCAGGGTCAACCGCCGCGAATTCCTTCTCGACATAACTCATCTCCGGCGTTAGCCAATAGGTGCTGGTCTCGCTGGACATCACTGCGTCAGCGTACGATTTGTCCGCGTCCTTGCGCATGTCGTCACTCATCGCGGCGCGCACGCGCATGTTCACCGGATCATCCATTTCACCAAGTGACTTCATCGGCCTAAAGATCATGTAAGTGCCGCCACCCGTTCCTGAAATAACCTGGAACACAGCTATATGGAGGTTATCGACCTTTGCCTTGGTTCGAGCAATGTTCACTATTTTCTGAACGTACTCAACGTATTCGCTGTCTTTGCCCGGTTTAAGCCGAACGGTTGTGATGCTGAAATAACGCATCTGCGGCAGCACTACGCCGGGATTGAAACTGAGCTCAGGGCGGTAAACTGCCAACAAGTCGCGCATGGCATTGTGCAACTGCGGTGCTTCACCCGCCAGTCGCGCGAGATCGGCTTTTGTCGCACCAGTAGCGGCGCCCATTTTCTTATCTGTTGCTTGCAGCATGCCTTCGAGCTCGGCAAAACTATCCGCGCCAGTCAGGTAAACGACTTCGTTTTCGTTGCCGGCAACTGGAACCAGAGCAATGCGGTGGTTCGGGGTTTGCAGCTTTCCAAATATTGTTGCAAAGCTTGCTGAATGTTTGTTGTGCGCGGGCATCATGCCTGGCTTGATGTCTTCGCGAACGAGGTAAAGAACCTTTGGCGGTCCAGGGGAAGCCGGCATCGTCTGGGCGATTGCGGCTGAACAGGCGAAAACTAGAACTGCGAACATCAGGAGAGACTTCTTCATACATTAACCTCCGGGTTTTTCGAGACGTTGATTGAACTTGTAATCCGCTTGATCGACGCGAAAGTGCGTCAGGGTACTAACGAAAGCTTGCTTGGGAATTGATAACGGCGGCGGCGAGAGAAATCGGAGAGGGAACCCTTCCGAACCTGCCGCTGCGTCTAATTGAAACTATTCCGAGCGGCGAAACCATACGACTGATTGAAGCGTAAGTCAACTTTTTGGATGCGTCTGGCTTGTCGTCCCATTTGACTTGTTGTATGCGGGTTGGACGGTTCGGCTTTGGTAACCGCGCTACTCAATCCCTGGGTCGGCGCGCAAGGCGGCATCCCCGAGCTCAGTCACCTATCAGCTTGGCGGTACATGTGCGCTTCGATAACCTTCCAGGCGTCTTCAGTGATTTTGTATTGCCAATAGGCGCCGAGCGCCGGCAGTGCAGCGAGCATGCCGGCGGAAAGCATTATCGCCAGCGCCGCGAGCGCCGCCTTATCAAACCATTTTTGCATGCCGATCTCGACGAGCGTGCCACCCGCCTCAGGCATGATCTTAATTGTTAGCGCCGTCGACAATCCGGTAAGGTCGCGCAACGTGCTAGACTTACGCGCTTGCAGGACAGTCGTAGAAGATACATTCATTGTTTGCACTTCATAGTCGCTGTCGAAAAGGTTACGAAGTTCAGAGGTGAGTCGGGAAACATCTGCCTCAACTCGGGGGTAGTAACGACTGTCCATCGGCATAGCGTCCTTTCAATCTAATGTTTGGATTACGACAGCATTCCGAATATTGTTCGCTGCTGTTGGCGCGTCGCGCGCAAGTGTCGTCGCGCAAGAATGTGTCATAAGGAGAATCTTTCAAGTGAAAAACCTTCGTCGTCCCCTAATAATCGTTCTTACAGTGGCGCTAATCGGTTTCAATGCCAGTCTGCGCTCGGCGTGGTCGCAGAATAACGCAACACAACTCGATGGCTTTACTACCGAAGGCGCGGCCGCTGAACGCCAATGGGAATCCGAGTTTCGTGCGATTCCCGAAGCGGCTTCGGCGCGCGAGCATCTGCGTCGCCTGACCGCGCAGCCGCACGTGGCCGGAACGAAGGAAGACTATGACACTGCCATCTACGTGCGCGATCAGATGCGTAGTTATGGACTTTCTTCTGAACTTAAGGCGTATGACGTTCTGCTGCCTTATCCGAAGCAGCCCACAATTCTTGAATTGGTAGCGCCGCACCGCGAACGGCTGGCGCTTAAAGAGGCGGTCGTTACGGAAGATCCATCCAGTTCGAATCCAAAAATTATTCCGCTGTTCAATGGCTACAGCGCGAGCGGCGATGTTACTGCGCCGTTGGTGTATGTGAACTACGGACTGCCGCCGGACTACGACGCTTTGAAAAAGCTTGGCGTGGACGTGAAGGGCAAGATCGTTCTGGCGCGTTATGGCAATTCGTTCCGAGGCGTAAAGGCTAAGGTCGCTCAGGACAATGGCGCGGTGGGCTTGATCATTTATTCGGATCCGGCCGACGACGGCTATATGCAGGGTGATGTTTTCCCGAAAGGACCGTGGCGCCCCGCAACTTCAGCGCAACGCGGTTCAGTCCAGTTTCTTTCGACAGCACCCGGTGATCCGCTGACGCCGGGTACACCGGCCATTCCCGGAACGCCAAGATTGAAGATGGAAGAGGCAACGACTTTAACGCGTATTCCCGTGCAACCAATTTCTTATGGCGATGCACGACGTTTGTTGGAGCCACTCCAAGGTCCCTCGCGACCCCGAGGTTTTCAGGGTGGTTTGCCGTTCGCTTACCACGTCGGCGGAACACCGGACGTTCGCGTGCATTTGAAAACCGACATGGACTATCAGGTGCGCAAGATATGGGACGTCATTTCGCGCATCGACGGCGCCGAGGAAAATGATCGCTGGGTGGTGATGGGCAATCATCGCGATGCCTGGACATTCGGCGCAGTTGATCCCAACAGCGGCACCTCGGCCATGCTGGAAGCGGCGCGCGCGTTTGGTGGGCTCCTGAAAAAAGGTTGGAAGCCCCGGCGCACGATTGTGCTTTGCAGTTGGGACGGCGAGGAGTATGGACTTCTGGGCTCAACTGAATGGGTCGAAGAAAATGCAGCCGAGTTGAAACAGAAGGCAGTTGTCTATTTGAACATGGATGCGGCGGTGTCAGGCGCAAACTTTGGCGCATCATCCGTGCCCTCGCTGTGGAAATTAATTCGCGCTGCCACGCGAGACGTTTCGGATCCCAAGACTGGCAAGACCGTGTACCAGCAGTGGCAGGATCGAACGCGCGACAGCAATCCGGATGCTGAACTTGCGAATGCGGAAACCGGTTCCGACACAAAAATCGCGGAAGCGCGAATTGGAGCGCTGGGTTCAGGTTCGGACTTCACTCCGTTTTTGCAGCACCTTGGAATTCCTTCCAGCGACATGGGCTTTAACGGAGACTATGGCGTATACCACTCGGCTTATGATGATTTTTACTGGATGACGCATTTTGGCGATCCGACTTTTATGTATCATGTTACTGCGGCGCGGTTGTGGGGCACGATGGCGATGAGACTTGCGGATTCCGCCGGGCTGCCGCTGGACTATCGCGATTACGCGGCGCAGGTGCGCGACTTCTTTGCCGAAAGCATGAAAACCGCACGCCAGCGAAAGTTGACGAGCGGCATTAATGAAAAGCAGATGAATGAAGCGATCGACGCTTTCGCCAGCGAGGCTGAAAAAACGGAACGCGCCAGGCAGGATGCTATCGTCCAGGCACGCGCGGGCGCGCGACTGCAGCGCATCAATGACGCGTTGATCGCCGTCGAACGCGATTTGACGGACGCACGTGGCTTACGCGATCGCAACTGGTACACGCATCAGATTTATGCCCCAGGAACTTACACGGGGTACGCCGCGCAGCCGTTGCCTGATTTTCGCCAGGCCCTTGAGGATCGCAATACGGTGAATGCCGGCGAAGCGTTGATGCGGATCGTCGAGGCCCTTAATCGTGCCACTGAGACGTTACGTAAAGCGCGCGATTAGTAGCATAGACTTTAGTCTGTGCTTCACGCGGAGCCACAGACTAAGGTCTATGCCACAAAGTTGAAACGTGAACCGATTCATTCATTATTTACGCGTTAGCCAACAGGAAACTCTCAATTCATTTGGCCGGCGATTGGTCCGGCTCTGTACAAAATGACTACTTGATTTGCCGAACCAACCTGACCAGAGATGAGGAGAATTATGAGAAAAAGGTTTACCGGAATTAGTTTACTCAGCGCATTTGTTTTGTTGGTGGTTTTGCCCGCCGTTTTCGTCGCTCAGCGCAGACCGAACCGGCCACCCGCGCAATCAACCGCCCCAACGACGGCGCGCACTGACTTGAAAATCACTTACCGGATGACGACTTCCGGACAATCGATGGAAACGACGACCATGCTGAAAGGGGCGCGCGAGCGCTCAGAAATGAAGCTGGGATTTGGCCACGACGTCATTAACATCACGCAATGTGATTTAAGAAGGACGCTTCAGATCAGCGACAGCACCAGGAAATATATAGTCACACCTATGGACTCAGAAGAGTCCACCCCAAGTGGCGGCGTTGCCACCAGCCGGCCGAGTGAACCAACGACACGTGGTGGAGTTATTACCTACACAAGCTCGGCTGTTGATACCGGCGAGCGCAAAGAGATGTTTGGCTTTCAGGCCCGGCATGTGAAGACAAGCATGACGATTGAGTCTTCGCCGGACGCGTGCAGTCCAATTAAGCAACGCATGGAGACTGATGGCTGGTACATAGATTTCACCTTTGGTCTTAACTGTGATCAGGGCCGTCCACCGCAAATGGGTGGCATGCCGTCACGCGGCGGTTGTCGCGATCGTATTCGTTTCAACCGGCAGGGCGCTGCTCGGACTGGTTACCCACTTCAGGAAACCACGACGATATATGGCCCAGACGGAAGCGTGATGGTCACGACAACGAAAGAAGTAGTCGAACTTTCTCGGGAGCCACTTGATGCCGCGTTGTTCGACGTGCCTGCTGGATACGTCGAAACTAAGAATGCGCAGGAACTGTATGGCATGCCATCGATGGATCAAATCATGTCGCAAGCCCAGGGCAGGACGCCGGCGAATGAGGAGGCGGGTAACAACGCGTCGCTCAACAGTAATAGAAAGGCGCCCGGTTCCATCCGCGTCGGCGTAGTTCAAATCAACAACCGCACTGATCGCCAGATTTCTGCTGAGTCTCTGCGACAACGATTGATCGGCGAAATTGATAGCGCAGGGGTTGAGGCGATCGCTCTGAATGCCTCTAGTGCCTCTGAGGCGGAGGCAGAAGCGAAGGCGAAGCAGTGCGACTTCATTCTTTATACTGATGTCGCCTCAATGAAGAGTTCCGCAGCCAAGAAGTTGTTTGGCCGCGTCGCCGGTGTCGGCGGTGTCGATAAGACCGAGGCAAAGATTGAGTACAAACTCTTTGCCGTGGGTGATAGTGCGGCTCGCTTACAGTCGACGGCGACGGCTAAAGAAGAGGGCGATGAGGCGAGTGCGGGCGCGGCGCTTTCAGATGAAGCAAGGGCAGTGACAGCAGCTGTGCGCCGGCGCGGCGGCAGCTAAACAGGACACAGACAGAAAACAGGAAACAGAAGACAGGAAACACGAAACAGGATTCCATTCCTGTTTTCCTAGTTTCCTGTTTTCTGTTTTCTTTCTAATCTTTTTAGCGAAGGTGGCCTGTGAGATCTCTCAATTCGTCTTCGCCTTCTCGCCTTTGGTTTTCTTGCCTGGCTGGACTACGTCTGGGCCAAGCTTGCCGGCGGCCGCGACGATCGTTTCGGCGTTGTCCATCAATTCCTCGAAGTTGCGCACTTCAGCCTGATCCGCCGCGCTTGCTTGCAGTGGCTTAAGTTCGTCGACAATGTGTGTAGCGGCGCTGGCCAGTTTCCGCACGACTCTCGGTAGCGCAGGATTTTTTTCATCGCGATAGCTTACGTCGTCGATGTTGTCTATGGCCGCGTCCAGAATCCTCGCGATGTCGCCCACCAGTTCGCTGCGAGTGCCGGCGGGCAGGTCACCCCAAAACTCGGCATCATTCTTTAGTTCTTTCGTGTTCCGGTCCAACCCTTTTATCACCACCACCCTGCGGTTGGCGGCTTTGATGAAAACGTCGATACGCTTATCAAGTTCCTGAGCGTCCTTTACCAGATCAACTTCTTTTGGTGTCAGGTAATCGCGCTCCTGTGGCGGCTGGGCCATAGCGGCCAGGCAACATGACAAAAACAAAAGCAGCTGGGCCAGCCCAAAGAAAGTTCGTCGCGTCATGGTTTTTTTTCCGGTGGGGCAGCGTTGTTTTGAACAGAACTGCGGTTTGGTGCTTGTTCCGCTGAAGGACGATCGCGCACGACAGTATGGCCGTAAAAAGAGTTCAAGGCTTCAGTCCGGCCCTGGCGCGCAAAGTCCTCCGTCTCTTTGATAAAAATTGCATACGCCGCCGGCGTACTGCGGCGCATGATGCTGAGGCGTGGCCCATGAGCGCGCAAGGCCAATTCGACGCGCTTGTAGAGATCGCGAGTCTTGTTGCTATCTGTCTTTTGTTTGGTCAAAAAAATAAAGACGTCTTCCAAGAGTGCACAATACTTTCCGGCTTCCGCGGCGGCTTCTTCATAATTCATGTGTGAAGTCTGCAGTTCAGCACTTGCGAGGTGAGCTTCGGCCAGCGTCAGGGTCAGACGAACACGGTCTTTTGTATCTTTTTCTGCTTCGAGCTGAACGCGATCCTGCCGCGTAACGATTTTTAAAGGAGGCGGTGGTGCCTGGTCCTGCGCGCGCACTTCCAGTGCGCACGTCATGGTCGCAGCTATACAAAGGAGGGTCAGGAGTGAAATTCCATGAACTGAGATTCCCGCGGGTTTCATTTTTGTTCGCTTCGACCAGGCAAAGAGTTATGGCTTGCCGTTTTTGACGGATTTCTTTTTGACACCCTCGCCTAGTTTAATCTGGCGCTGCAAGGACGGCAGACGCAGCTTTACTTTCTCGATCTCAAGTTGGTTCATATTTGGATCGGCATGAGCAAGGAACGTTTGGTACGCCACTAATGCTTGTTCGTATTCTCCAAGATTATCGTGCGCCGTGGCAATGAAATAATAAGCCACAGTCAAATCGGGTTTTGCTTGCAAGAGCCAATCGTACTCCAGTAGCGCCTGAGGAAACTGTTTTAGCTCGTAGAGCGCGGTTGCCAGGTTTGCGTGCGCCGCATAATTGTCCGGAGCTGCCGCGATAACCTTTCTCAGCACCATAACTGCATCGGCAAAGCGGCGCGCGCGAACCAGTGCCGAACTGTAGCCAGTAGCGAAATCCGCATTCGCAGGCTCAAGCTCAAGGGCGCGCCGGTAGAAACTGGCAGCACGGGTTGCGTCTACCGTGCGGTAAGCGTTGCCCAGACGTGCGAGCAACTTCGCATTGTTAGGATTCTTCACCAGCAGTTTTTCCAGCGCTTCGCGAGATTGGTCTGGGTCATCGCTGTTGGCGAGCTTGATTTCTTCTTCGGTGCCAATCACGTTTCCGGAGTTAGCACCCTGGGGATCCACCAAGCCTCCAGCTTTTGCTATACGAATCGCGTCGTCTTGTCTGCCCGCATTTTCGTAGGCAGCTGCGAGCCGGGCCATGTTTTGCTTGTCGCCGGTTGCAAGGAGCTCAGCGGCCTTTAGATCTTCTAATGGAGACTCGTGCTCCGCGATGTGGGCTGCAGCGCGTGCGAGAAGCGCATCAAAATTTTTGGGTTCGAGTTGCAGGACGTGGTTCAAACTGGTGAGGGCCGCGCGCTGGTCTCCCGTCGCGCGCTCAGCGAGCGCGCGCACAAACCAAATTGCGGCGCCGGCGTCGCTTTCGTTAGTTACGCGCGTCGCAAGTTGTAACGCTTCTTTCGGGTCGTTGGCGCTAAGGCGAATATTCGCCAGTACGCGCGTAGCGAGCAGGTCGTGTACGTCGAGTCGTATCGCTTCACGCAAAAGCGGCTCAGCTTCTTTATCACGATTCAAACGCGATAAAAGTGCGCCGAGTGCTGAATAGGGAAGTGCCCAGTTCTTCCGCAGTTCAATTGCTCGGCGAAAACTTGACTCGGCGTCGGCGGCACGTCCAAGGACCGCCAGCACATTCCCTCTTTGAAATTCTGCTTCGGGAAACTCCGGCCGCACTTTGATTGCTTCGTCATAGAACTCGAGTGCGCGTTCGTAGTTTTGTACTTTTTCGTTTGGATCCTTAAGCGAGTCGCCGCGAGCGTGCGCGTTTTGACCCTGCTCAAAGAGCTTCACAGGATCGGCGCCCGAGTCGCTAAAAGCGTCAGCGGTTTGCGCGGCTAAGGGATGGGCCAGCCCGCAGCCCAGGCAAAGCACCGCGATGATCATCGCCACTGTTCGAACTCGCAATGGATCTAAGCTGGTCCTACGAACGATCATGAAACACTTCGCAACAAGGAAAGAAACAAACTGAGGAGAGCCACATCTTATCATTTGAAAAGAGCCTGCGTCCAAAATGGCGCGGACGTACTTTGGATGCTGGTTGCGGTGATTTGATGCATGCGATAACATTATTTTTTGTAATCCCATTGCCCAATCAAACAGAAGGACATGCTGCCGGTGCACGTGTCTATTCGCGGAGAACGCACTATTGTGAGCACGTCCCTGCCGAACAAAAATCACGACCAAGCCGCGCCTCCTATTGCTAATGGCGAATCGAGTCTGGCCAAGGAGCAGAGGCTACGCGAGATCTTTCGCGAAATGGGTTCCGCCATTGTTGCTTTCTCAGGGGGCGTTGATAGCAGCTACCTCGCGTACGTTGCGACGAGTGAGTTGGGCGGCAATGCGATATGCGTCACAGGCGACTCCGCGAGCCTGCCTTCGTTGCAGCGGCAAACGATCCAGGATCTGGCTAAACAATTTGGCTTCCACCACGAAGTAATCAAGACAGACGAACTGGACGATGCTAATTACACAGCCAACAATGGCAGCCGCTGCTACTTTTGCAAGGACGAGCTGTATACGAAGTTGGCGGAACTGGCCCGCACGCGCCACGTGCCCTTCATAGTGGATGGCTCGACTTGTGACGATCTGGACGATTATCGACCCGGCCGAGTTGCCGCTTCCGAGCATCAGGTCCGCAGTCCACTTATCGAGGCGGCCATGTCTAAAGCCGATGTGCGATTATTGAGTAATAATGCGGGCTTGCCCACCTGGGATCAGCCGGCGAGCCCATGCTTGTCCTCGAGGATCGCATACGGCCTGCCGGTCACAATTGAGCGACTGAACGAAGTGGATCGCGGTGAACAGGTCCTTCGCGACTTGGGCTTCAGAGAGTTCC
>DATAOU010000039.1:0-7239 GCA_036265575.1 Pyrinomonadaceae bacterium | reverse complement strand
TAAACAAACTTGTTGCTCTCGGCTTTCGGCGTGCCATCAGGACTTTTCAATTCCTCGGGTTTGCTTCCGGGCGTGTTCCAGGTTTTTCCGCCGTCATCTGAGCGTTGAATGATTTGGCCGAACCACCCACTGGTTTGCGATGCGTAAATGCGGTTCGGATCGACTGGCGAGCCCTTCACATGATAAATTTCCCAACCCGCAAAATGCGGCCCGCTAACCTTCCATCGTTTGCGCGCACCATCCGCTGTCAGGATGAACGCGCCTTTCCTTGTGCCGACTAAGACTCGAACTTTGCTCATTGGTTTCTCCTTACTGATTTAATGAACTGCCAAAACGTCCCAACCAAAATAGACCTCTACACTGATAATCTTATTGTCTTTAACGCGCAGGATTTCCGTATTGCGTCCTTTCTCTCCATTCCGCTTCGTCATTTCATAAGTTACAACGACTTCATCATCATGTTCTATTAACCGCAAAAAATTGAATTTTTGACCCTGGCCGGCTCCGGGCCAGCATCTCTCAAAATATCCAGCATGATCGAGCCCCACATCGAGCGGACTCGAAAAAGTAAAATTCTCCGCAAGATGTTGCTCAAAAAACTTCCGATCGCCCGCTGCAAAAGCTTCGTACGATCGCTGTGCTAAACGGCGTGGGCTGATTTTCGGCATAAGCTTTTAAGTCCGGTTTTCCGCTATCCGTGCCTTGACCAGTTTTTTCACCAACGTGATCGACAGCGGGTTATCGGGCGAGAAGCGAATGGTCCCCTTGGTAATCTGAAAACCTTTCAGATCGCCCCGAAATTTTTTTAGCGTCGTGGAACTGCCCGGATAGAACGAGCAGTGATTCGCCCATGCGCCGAACAAAACAAGAGCGCGCCCGTTCAAGCGGAACGCAGGAATTCCATAGCTGATACACTCTTCCGTCTTCGGCGCGACCGCGTGGATAGTCTCGCGAAGTTTTTGCAAGAGGCCACGCTTATCCGGGCTCACGCCTGCAAGATAGTCGTCAATTGTCCTGGGTTTCTGTTTCGTTAGCGCCATGGGAGTTCGCCCAATCAGTTCCCCGCATACGCGTCCTTGAGAGTTTTAATGTCGAGCTTCTGCATTTGAAGCATCGCCTTCATGACTCGCTCGGATTTCTTGGGATCTTTATCCTGCAACATGTCGATCAAAGCCCTGGGAACAACCTGCCACGACAGGCCGAATTTGTCCTTCAGCCAACCGCACTGCGATTCCTGTCCGCCATCAGCAGTCAGTTTCTCCCAAAAATAATCCACTTCCTTTTGGGTATCGCAGTTCACTACAAACGAGATCGATTCATTAAATTTGAAGACCGGGTCGCCGTTGAGCGCCGTGAATTTCTGACCTTCAATCTCAAATTCAATAGTTAAGACCGATCCCGCCGGTCGGCCGCTCTGCGATACTTTGGCTGCTTCCTCGCCGTAGCGGAGAATTTTTCCGACCTTCGAATTTTTGAAAATCGAGGTATAAAACTTCACTGCCTCCTCAGCTTGATCATCGAACCACAAGAATGGGGTTATTTTTTGCATCTTATTTACTCCTTTGTTGGTATTGGCGGATATTGCTCGAATTTTGGAATTTTAGGATCCATTTTGTCCCACGGTTGGGCGTCCGAAACGAAAATGTCCATCTGCGGTTGGAACCAACTTGGATCATCCAGAGTGCCGGCTAGTATTCCCACAAACGGCGATTCCTCTCCTTCAAATTCGCCTCCCGTAATTCGGGATCCGCATTCGGGACAAAAACCCCGCTTGTGTTTCCCGCGTCTGATGCTGGGCGTAAAATGGTAACGCAATTGTTCGCGGGTTAATCGAAATGCCCCTCGCGGTAGCAACATGCCGGGAGCGAATCCGCTGCCAGTCGTCTGCTGACAATCGCGACAATGGCATTTGAACATCATGATCGGATCGGCCATACATTTGTAGCGAATCACGCCGCATGAACAGCCTCCAGTAAAAGGAATTTTCATGTTTATAGTTTTTTCCTCAATAGGCCTTTCACTTTTTAATCTGTACGACGAAACCAAGCGAGCGGATCAGGACATTCAACAGAGATTAGTTTTTGCCAGTTCCTCCGATAACCGCCGCTGCGAAGGCGCGAAATTAAGGATTACGCAATCACGTCTCGCACGACATCGACCGAGATCGGTGCGAACGGACCGAGTCCCATGCCAATGATCTGAAAACGGATGAAGTCGCCGACGCTTTCGACCAGCTGTGCGCGCTCGAGTCCGCCGCAATCCAAGCCAACGAAGCCGAGTTCGTCGGCCAACCCTTTCACGACCGATTTCGCTTGCGCATCATCGGAGCAGAGAAAGACGGAAATGGGCCGCCGCGCCAACTCGTTACGATCGAGTTTGATGACTTGAGACGCCATTGTGTTGAAAGCCTTGGCGACGCTCGCGCCCGGCGCGTCGGCGGCGAGCCGCTCGGCGTGCGAGCGAATTGGCGTCGTGAAGTGAATGCCGGGACGGTTGTCGCGATCGGGAACGTCAAGCCCGAGTATGGCGCTATTGTTGCAGTCGACGACGATCTTACCGGAGAGCGCCTGCGGTTCTTTAAGTACGCTAGATGGAAAACGATCGCGAATCGTGTAGAGAATCACTTCGCCAAATGCGGCGGCCGCGTCAAAATCGCCGGCCTGCGTCGAGGCGGAGCCTTCGGCCGCAATGGCTTTGGCCTTGATCAGGTCCTGTGAGCCGAAAAGCACGTCGTGTCCCCCGCGCGCCCAGCGCAACCCGAGGGCGCGCCCCATGTTTCCTGTGCCGATTATTCCGATCTTCATGATACTTCTTGTCGATAGATGCGATCCCTCATTTGGCCAGGCCGAGTTGTCTCATTCAGTTCGCGGTTTCGCCCCGCTCACGACCCGCGTTCGTTTCTACTTGATTACTTTGCTTTTGTATCCGGCTCGATAATTCCAAACACATTGCCAGCGGGATCCTCCGCGTAAGCGAGCCAGCCGATTTTCGGAATCGCCATTTTCGGCACGCATATTTTTCCGCCGCGCTTCTCGATCATCTCGATCGTTCCATCTAGCGACTCGACCGTGATCGTGTTCAGCGTCCCTGGGCTTTCCCCTTCGCGCGGACGCGTGATGCCGCCATTAATTCCCGGATCTTGATCGTCTCCAGTCGTGACGAGCCAGTACTCAATCGGGCCGCCTTCGAATTTGTTGAACTTCCAACCGAATACGTCCTGGTAAAAGGGCTGCACCGCTTCCGGATCATCTGTGTAAATCTCAAAGTGAGTGACGCGATTCATCACATGCTCCTTCTTTTGTGCACCGCTCAATATTCGTCGTGGCGCCGGACCCATTCCATCGTGAAGTCGAGGTGATCCTCGTCACGACCCTTCGGCACGAGATCGAGGAAGTTGTAAGTCCCAACAAGAATGTCGAGCCCGCGCGCGTACATGGAATAGGTGTGAAAAACGTCGCCGTTCTCGTTCTTGTAGAAGACACTCAACCCAGGAAGCTCATCCATCATAAATTCTCCCTTTCGGTAGTTGTAATAGGCTTCGTTCTTCTTCTCGTCTTCCTTCGTGAACGAGACGTGATAGTCAAAATTGAAATCGTTGCCATGTGATGACAACCATTTGAAGCGCCAATCCATTCGCTTTTTGTAAGCCTCGAGTTTCGGCAAAGGCGCGCGCGAGATGGCAACGAAGGCCACGTCACGATGTGGGAGATGCCAGTTTGCGCCATCAAAATGATCCGCCAGATACGAGCAGCTCTTACAGCCCTCCTCCCAATCGGGACCAAACATGAAATGATAAACGATCAGTTGGCTGCGGCCGCCGAAGAGATCGGCCAGGGCTTGCTTGCCGTTCGGTCCATCGAAGACGTAATGCTTCTCGACCTTAACCCATGGCAGCTCCCGTCGGTGGCGGCTTACTTCATCGCGCAACCGTGTCAGCTCTTTCTCCCGGGTCAGAAGGTCCTTGCGCGCAACCAGCCACTCAGCTTCTGACACGACCTTGGAAGGATTCGTTTCGCTCTCCGCTCTTTGTGGTTCCATTGTCTCGATTTTCATTTTGTTTTGTTTCGTTTGTCTGATGATTTCGGTCGGGTTGGAAAAAATATTTCACGGTAAACGACGCCAGACCGCCAGTTGAAGTCGCGGCCGCTGCCGTCAGCATTACGTTAGCTATACAGACGGGACACATAAGACTTGTCCGCGGTTATTTCGGGCGCCCCGTTGGGTTCACCTTAATAATATGACGAATGAATCGGCGTATTCAGGACACCAACCGTGATTTACCGCCTGTGCTCCGACAGCCAAATGTAGACGGAACTTGCGACCATGGTCTTTCTTTCTCGCTGGCAGAAAGCTCCGAATGGCATTTTCATCATATTGCATAAAATCATTCTTATGTTGCTCTAGTGGAACAAATAATTCGCCACACCTGCTAGAACACACAGCTTCTCAATCCAACTCTGATATGTGTTGAACAAAAGAGCCCTCAAGACATCTTTGTTCAATATCCAGTCAGCAACATTTAGTACGGCCACTTGCCTGACTAGATCGATTCTCCACAGGGCAGAGATCGGCGTATCCAGGAAGCATAGATTGCATCCTGCGCCGCAATCGATACCAAAGAGCTCAGGCTTCGACGATGGTCTTGAACCCACCATACATCATTCGTTTCACATCGAATGGCATCGCCTTCGAACCCATCATCTTCGGCAAACGAGGGTCTTTCATAACCCTCGCGTTAACGCGATCACGGTGGCCGCGCGATTTGAACACGATAAAAGAGAACAACACGGTTTCGCCGGGCTTGGTCTTGATTCCGCGCGGAAACGGCAACCCCATTTCACGTTCAGGTCGTCTCCGACACACTCCCGGAACTCGAGCGCGCCGTGGTCCCGCCACACCTTGCCAGCCTTTTTGGCCATGCGGCCGTCCGTGTTCACGTTTTTCTTGGGAAGCGGAATGACAAATCCGTCTACGTAATGGGCCATAGTTAATGGTGCTATTGTTGGCTTACACCTGTGCGAACTGCGCTTCTTTCCGAGCGTCCGCTGCGATGGGGCATTCGCCCGCTACAGGTCTCACTTCCACGCGAATACCATACGGCAGGCCCGGGCATTCCCTGGCAATGGCAAGCGCTTCGTCCATCGTAGCGACGTCGAGAAGGAAATAGCCCCCAATTGCTTCTTTGGATTCGGCGAACGGACCATCGGAGACGACACGGTCCTTCCCCGAAACAATTTTCCCCTCGCGTTCCAATGGATTTCCCGCCACCGCTTTGCCTTCTTCTGTCAGGCGCTTGAACCACGCCATCCAATTGTCTGTAACTTTTTGCAGCTCCTCCGGCGAAAGACCCTTGCGCAGGTCGGTGCCGCGAAATAGCAACATGTATCCGTTCTGATTTTGGTTTTGTGTACTCATGTTTTGTGTTGTGGGTTGATAGTTAAGTGTTGTTAAGTTTTAAACGTTTGCGAGTTGTTCTTCCTGCGCCAATTCACGTGCGCGGACATCGAGGGGGCATTCTTCAGTCACCGGGCGGACTTCGATTGAAGTGCCGTAAGCGAGGCTGGGGCTGCTCTGCGCAATGGCAATAGCTTCTTCGAACGTTTCGACATCCAAGAGCAGGTATCCGCCAATGGCTTCCTTGGATTCAGCGAAAGGTCCGTCCGAAATGAACCGTCCGTTTTTGACAGAAACCGGCGCGCCTTCACGTCCGAGTGCATGGCCAGGTTTAGCCTTGCCTTGCGCAGTCAATCGTTCAATCCAGGCATTGTTCTGGCTGATGACTTTCTGGAGCTCTTCGTGCGAAAGCGCCTTGTACCATTCATCGCTGCGGTACAGAAGCATGTATCCGTTTTGATTCTGTGTGCTCATAGTATTGCCTTAAGTTGATGGTTGATTGTTGATAGTTTTTTGATGTTTCAATGATGCGACGAATAAGCGAGCATTCGCGGGACAATTATTTCGCATTCGCGTCGCTCTCCCAAAGTCCAAACGAGTTGCCCTCGGTATCCTGACACACGGCGAAATAACCCATCTGCGGCACAGCCGTTTTCTCCAGGCAGATTTTGCCGCCGAGTTTCTCGATCCTTTTGGAGAACTCGGCGACTGAATCAACGCTGACGTAGTTGACGATCGGCTCTCCCTGCTGCTTGCGCCCCTTGAGTGCACCATCAGGCGTCTCGTCGGCGCCACCCGTGTCGATGTGCCAGTAATCACCTCCCCCGGGAAAGGGATTGATCTTCCAGCCGAACAAATTGCTATAAAACGCCTTGGCACGTTCGGGGTTGTCGGCCGGGATTTCAAACCAAACGATGCTCGCCGCTTGTTTCTTCTCTGACTTGTTCATGTTTTTTTCTTTCTGTTGATGTGATTTGGGGATACGACGAATGAGCAAGCCGACTTAGGACAAAATTTTTTTGGCTAAGTCGTCTGGCCGTCAACGCAGCGCTGCAATCGTTTCAGAAGAAACGCTCGCTCCGACTTGGTGTCCGCGAGTTCAAACGATTTACGGAATTGTTCGGCGGCGACTTGCAGATTGCCCGAGCGCATTTCGAATTCGCCCTGCACAGCATAGAGTAGATAATACGAGCTTAGCTTGTTGAGACCCCGAATGCTTCTCACAGCCTGAAGTCCCACTTTTGGTCCACGAATGTTTGCTAGGGCAACGGCGCGATTAAGAGCCACGACCGGCGACTGATCGAATTCAATTAATCGATCGTAAAGCGAAAGGATTTGTTGCCAGTCGGTGGAATCATAATCCTTCGCTGCGCAGTGGCAGGCGGCGATTCCGGCCTGAAGATGATATTCGCTGAGCTCGTCGCCTGCTGCCGATTGGGCGATATGAAACATGCCGCGCGCGATCATGGATTTGTCCCAGCGCGTCCGGTCCTGTTCTTTCAAGCGCAGCAGATTGCCCTCGCTGTCCAGCCGCGTCGGATTGCGAGCGGCGTTCAAAAGCATCAACCCCAGCAACGCGTGTGTCTTCGGCTGATTGCCAGCCGGATGTGCCACCAGTAATTCCGCAAGACGAATTGCTTCTTCGCAGAGCTCCTCGCGAACAAGGTTTTCACCGCTCGACGCTTTGTAGCCTTCGTTGAACAGCAGGTAAAGCGATTGCAAAACACTATCCAATCGCTGGCCCAATTCTCCGCCTGCGGGAATTTCAAACGGGATTCGCGCCTGATGGATTTTCTGTTTTGCCCTGGTCAGTCGCTTGGCAATTGCGGCCTCTGTGGTTAGAAA
>DATAOU010000038.1:0-4399 GCA_036265575.1 Pyrinomonadaceae bacterium | reverse complement strand
CGATGCCCTTAGCCAGTGCCAGGACGCGCTGGCCAATATCTTTTACTGCAGTCGCATCCTCCGCTTGTACCGCGATAAAGCCATCGGCAATCACTGTCCCAAGCAAGAGAGCGATACGCGGTCGCTCGGTGAAATTGGGTTGTTCATCGCTGCGGACATGTTCCTTCCAGTTTACCGCACCCAGCTTGTTCAGTGCCCCGAAAATTTCGTTCGGCAACGGCACGACAACGTCTTCCACAGTCGTGGATAATTGGTTAGTGTTAATGTGCTGCGGGGCCTGTGCGCCGTGTGCGCACAAGGCAAGACCGCAGACGAGAGCTACAGTTAACTTCAAATGTCTAGTAAACAGCACCATTGGGAGCTTGGAATGTTGATTTCGGGTTCGTATTCAGGACTTAATGAAGCGAACCTAAGCAGAACCGCTGCCCTCCACAAATCCCGCTCAATGGTCGGGTGTACCGATTGCAATCCTAGGGCCTAACGAAGCGAGGCTAACAAAGGAAAAAATCGTGAGAGAGATTAAACACCCGTTCCGAAATCCGCCCGCGCAAAGATCATCGCGGCGTTGATCTAATTTCCGATGCGCTATCGTTCGGTCGTCTGTGGTACGGTGCGTTAAACGCGGTCAGACAACGCAGTTGACTGCGCGAAGTTTCGCAGCCGCTCAAAGGATGCGGTGAGTCGCGTTTACGGCACAGTCCGTAGAAAATATTGTAGAAAATGTTTACCCTCTTCAATGCCAAATGAATCTAAAGCACCTGAAGAGTATGTTTCTGACGCCCTTGACTTGATGGTCAAAGCACGATGGGTCAAACAGTATGGCCAAAGTGCCAAGGGACTCAGAGTGGATTGGACCGACCGTGGAAAACTCGCAATGGACGCCCTTGGTTACGTGATTGAAGACCTAGGACCTGAAAGCTTGAATCAACAACTTTGGTGGGCAGTCGGAACGCTTGCAGCTGTCCACATGATGCCGTGATTCGCGTTTACGATGAAGCTGGCAACCTCGACCTATCTGGTTGGGAAGAACGAATCAGGAAATCAAAAAGGCAACCTAAGTTACCTGGCAGGCACCAAGAAACGGTCCGATTCTTTAATGCAGTCAAGAAAGGGAGCGCGAGCGGTCGGATCACAATGACGCTCGCGCTTTTCTTTTTAAGCAGCGGAGCCGTCCGGCAATCAAATGCGATTCTAGCGCAATCCTGCGCAGGCTGCACTCATCAGTGCCCGCATTGGGCGACGAAATACAGGACAGCTATCAACGCCGCGACTAAAACCAGCGCCGCGATCGCGAAATTCGTAAAGGTGTGCACGGCATCACGGAGAATACTTGGGCGAATCATTGTCGGTCAATCCAAAGCGTGCAGGAATCGTCGATGGCATGTTCCTAACCGCGCAGGGCTTCTTTTCAAAAATCTACTGTCACGACGTTCTCGCTTGGCACAAACGCCGTCAACTTTTCATCAGCACGCACGACGAAACGCTTTCCGTCGTCGCGATACGCGTCAACAATCCAGATCATTAGCCCCTGAGATTCAACGGCTGAGACCCAGCCCAAGCTCCATCCGGCCCTGCTAAGCCTGTCGGCGATGATTTCCCAGTCCTTCTCATTAAATCAGTTTCCTTGACGCGCTTGTCCATCGACTCGCGAAGCTTCCCTCCCGATGATGAAAGCGAATCCAAGCCGCTGTCCCCGGAACGTCTCCGCCCCTAAGACGGTCTCTAATGCCCGTCGCTTTTCGGGCGTAGCTGTGCGGTAGTCCTTCTTAATGTTGGCTAGGGCGTCCATGACCTTACGCAATCTCTCTGCCTCGCTAACAGTCATCGGCCCATTCTGTGTTGGCTGTTTGTCGCGAAGAAACAAGCATACTTCGCGAACAGTCCTCGCCTGTGAACTGGTGAGATACGCGGAAACAATTCGATTACGCAAGTCTGCGCTTTGATCAAACTGTCCGTTCCGCAAGGCTGACTCCGCGCTTGCCATCAACTCCACTGGACTTCGAGGATCGAAATGAAAACGCTCCTGAACCTCTTTCGGCAACTCGACGAAATACAGTTTTGAGATTCCCGTTTTGGTTTTCAGCACAATCCCGTCAGGTTCGACGCGGTTGATCGTGGCGTTCTTGTATTCCTTGCCGCTGATGGTTTTGAAGTCGTCAGCCAGCGCAAGTGACGCGGACAGAACTGCCAAGATTGCGAGCGTAGTCGCCCAGCATTTCACGTGGGCCGAGACTCTGCCTCTTTTGCTCTCCACACGGCAATAACAAAAAATCCCTAAACAGACGACCACGCGGGCGATTTCAAAGAGTGGTAAGTTTGTAATTCACACCGTAACGACAAAATGCTATGAACGGTCGCAGTGGCCTTGGCACACAGGCTGTGGAAAACAAGTGGCACTAGAACTAAAAAGAGTGTGTGAAAGATGCGGAGCTACACTTGAACCAAGTGGAACGGCATACATTTGCAGCTACGAATGCACATATTGCGCGAGTTGCGCCGAGCAAATGTACTTCGTTTGCCCAAACTGTGGAGGTGAACTTGTGAGGCGGCCGCGCCGTAAAGAGCCGTCTAATTCCGGCGCAACGTGATCGAGACGCACGAGCACGCGGGCGATTTCAAAGAGGCGTCCTAAGCGCTCGGGATTTTCATGCTTGACCTTTAGCCTTTACGCTTAAAGACTCGGAGCGTGCGGCTGTTCTTCTGGGGGAGGATAGCTGTTTTCATAAAGCAGAGCGCGAGCGGATCAGCGCATTTCGCTCGCGCTCCTTTTTTTAAGCGACATGGCTGGAGGAACGCGCTGAACTTCTCCTGGATCGTCTCCGACCTCTTCGAGTCCTGCCACCAGCGCAGGGATATCGCGAAGTTTTTCAGCCGCTCGCATGATGCCGTGATCCGCGTTTACGATGAAGCGGGCAACGTGATCGAGACGCACGAGCACGCGGACGAGTTCAAAGAGTGGTGAGTTTTGCTAGCATCACGTTGCACTTTCCACTAAAACGAAGTTCCACGACTCCGCTTTTATCGGGTGATTGCGAGTGAAGCCACCGGATTAGACGGAATAATTCCGTAAAATACTGCGGAATGATTCCATACATATCTCGTTGGATGCTGAGCCCTCGTCTTTTTGCGGGCGTAGCAGCGCTGTTTATCGCGCTGCCATTCTTTGCAGACGGTGCGACTTCTGATTGGCTTTCGGCGCCGCTGCCGACGTTTCCGACCAGTGCTTTAAAGAAGGGGTCGGAGGGTTCTGTCAAGCTTCAGGTCGTTCTCGCCAAAGATGGACATGTCATCAGGACAACGATTTTACGGAGCAGCCACTACTAACTCGCATCCAACCAGACAATTCGGCCCGGCTGGCCAGTGCGATGACCAGATCACAACACGTTTACGAAGTCCGTTCCAGCAACGATAAACGCGGCGTCGATCTCATTTCCGATGTGCTGCCATTCGGTCGGCTGTGTTACGCAGGGCCAAATGCAATCAGCAATGCAATCGGCTACGCGAATTTTTACAGCCGTTCACATCATGCCGTGATTCGGGTTTACGATGACGCTGGCAATGTGAACGAGAACGCACGAGCACGGCGGCGATTTTGAAGAACCGTAACGCTGCGTGAAACAAAAAGCCGCCACACGGTGAAGCGTGACGGCTGATTGTGAAATGCGGGCGTGGCTTTTAGGGATTGTTGACCATTTGCGGCGCAGGTTTGCTCGCTTCAAGCTAGGCGCTCACTTTCTGGATTTGGGACGCCTGCTCGTCGAGATGCGCAGTGGCCTGCGCAGCAGATGCCGGTCACTCGACGAGCCTTCGAAGCCCAAGGGCCATCCTGACTCAAATCAAGTTCCACTTTCTGCCGCGGCTCACGATCTGGTCAAAGACCGATCCATCCTCACCATCTTGGCCCATGTCGGGCGCGGGAAGTGGCCTCTTTGATTTGCGGATGAGATAGAGGAATTTCCAAACGCGAATTTCAGAGATCGACCAAGTTGAGCCCATCAACATGAGTTGTTCGAACAGAAGGTTGGACAGAGCGTGGCCCTTGGAAAAGGGATTATCTGGCGCTTGGTAATCAGGGTGGTGCGCCCAACTCCAGTCCTCAATTGTGTAGATACCACCGGGTCGCAGCAATGGGAAAAGAATGTCAAAGGACGCCTTTGTTTGCTCATAAGTGTGGGATGCATCGTCCACCACTAGATCCAGCTCATCTGCAAGTTCATTCCGAACGATATGCTCGAGAATTTTGCGATCAGACTGCGACGTGGAAAAGTGAACGAACCGACCTTGCTTATCGGCAACATACTGCAAAAGCGGTGCCACAGGCTGTGCACTAATTTCTACAGCGGACATACGGCGCGGGTTAAATAACTTGTCCAGCAACACGTAGCTCCCTCCCTGGAAA